>JALEJB010000156.1 GCA_022768825.1 Lachnospiraceae bacterium | reverse complement strand
GAAACATGATCTTTAAAGGAATTCCCGGAAAACCTGCACCTGTCCCAAGATCAATCACTATCAGAGCTTTTGTCAGATCACAATAATTGCACAAAGAGATACTGTCCATAAAATGCTTTACGATCACCTCATCAAACTCTGTAATTGCAGTCAGATTCATTACTTTGTTTTTCTCGATCAGAAGATCATAAAACATTCCAAACTGTTTTTCTTTCTGCTCAGTCAATTCAAGATTCCACTGAGAAAGTACTTTTTTAAAATAAGAAAAGTCATAACCCATCGTATGATTCACCTCATAATATTTTTATTAATAGGTGATTGCGAAACTCAATTCATATATCGTTTTAGGTCATACGAGCACATATATCACAGGCACGCTCTCGCTACTTGTCGCTGGCAGTGGTACATAAGTGACCAAAATACGGTCACTAAGTACCAGCCGCTCCAAAGTACCTGTAAGATACATGTGACTACGTATTCCCTACTTACATAATTCACGAGTTTCGCAATTCTCTATCATTCTAGTTCTTGCTTTCGAATATATCCAGTATACCAAAACACCTCTGACCGAACAAGTAGAACTTGCCCGATCAGAGGTGTATTTTCAACGTCGAAAGAACCAGGTATAGATCACCGCCACGATTTCCCGCAGATAAAACGGGATCTTATAGCTTATTCCGGTTTTGGAAGCATATGCCACCGGTTGAAACCCAAGCTGCTTAGCATGGAAAATGGCACGGTACTCATGAAATTCACTGGTGATGATGACTACCTGTGAAGGAGTCTCTCCCAGTGCCTCTGCCAGAAGCTTTTGGGAATTGGACAGATTCGTCTGTGTATTGACAGACTGATCCTCTATCAGAAGACGCTTTTCATCGATCCCGCGTTCCAAAAGCAGACGCTTCATACATTCTGCTTCGGAAATCAACTCGCCTTCGCCCATTCCGCCGGATAATACCGCAACGGCCTGCTCATGGGTCTGAAGATAATCATAAGCCGCATTGGTACGCTCTGACAGGATACGGCTCGGTACCTCTCCTTTGACTCTGCAGCCCAGCACAATGGCCGGCGTATCCGCCGGAACCGTCTGGGTTTTTGCCGCTCGTTCAATGGATATGACTGCTGCCGCCACAAGCAAAAGCCCTGCCAATATACAGATTGCAATGATCAAAAGTACCACCTTCATCATACGCTTCACTTTCATCCATTAGTCCTTCCACTCGACTTCGGTCTCTACAAAACCATTCTTTTTCTTTTTGTTTATGATCAGACGGATGATAAATCCACTGATAAATACCAGGATCGATACCAGCCAGCCGCCGAGGAACTCAGCCCATGCTTCGTATCCGTACTTGCCACCTTTTAATACGATCAGATCGTACAGATTCCAGCAGAACAGGATTGCAAGCAAAATCGGTGCGATAAACTTCACGGAAGTCACAAACCACCAGCCCGGCATCTTGAATTTTTTTGTGTTACGATTTACTTCTTTTAATACTTTCTTCGGATCAAATAACCAGCCGACTGCGATGGTCTCCATGACACCGATCACGATCAGGTTGATCTGATTCGTCCAGTTATCTACGATATCCAGCCATGCCAGACCTGCTCTGGTGACATACAGAATAGAGATCACAAATGCAACTGCGCAGATTCCCTGTGTGGTCTTCTTTGGATTCAGATGGAATTTATCCGAAACAGATGCGGATACACCCTCAACAATCGAGAATGCAGAATCTATCGCAAGTGTCACCAGCATCAGATAAAAGATGACGCCAAATACCGCATTGACCCAGCCGATACCGGTCAGGTTTACGATCGCCTGTGGATAAATGATGAATGCAGTTGCAATTCCTGATGCTGACATGTTATCCAGCATACCGACTCCACCCATGGTTGAGAACATCACGATTCCCGACAAAATCGAGATTGCCGCATCGCTGAGTGCGATGATGCTGCAGTCAACCGCCAGATCGGCATCCTCTTTCAGGTAAGAACCGTAAGCAAACATGATCGCCATCATAATCGACAGACTGTAAAATACCTGTCCGGTCGCATCTACCCAAAGGGAAGGATCTTTGAAGGCTTCCAGCTGCGGGCAGAAGAAACGCAGTAAACCGTCAGTTGCGCCAGGCATGGTACATCCTTTGACTGCCATGATCAGCAGTAATACAACCGGTAAAAATACGGTATATTTGACAACCTTTCCTACCGAAGACGCACCGTCTCTGATACAGTAATATAACAATGCCCATGCGACGATCAGCGCAATAAATACCGGAATCGGAATCGTATATCCATGTACATCCCAGGTCGTCTGGGTCAAATTCGCAAACACATTGCTTGCTGTCTCTGAATCTCCCGTCATACCGGCAAACTTCAGGGCTCCGAAAACCATCAGTAATACCCATGCAAATACAACTGCATAGTATGTAACAATGACAAAGGCATTTGCGGTTGCTGACCAACCGATAAATTCACACTTTTTGTTGATTCCACGCATACATTCTGCGGCTCCCTTGTGGAACTTTCTGGCAATAGATACCTCCATCATCAGAAGCGGAATACCCATTGCAAACAATGCAACGAGATAAACAAGCAGGAAGGTTCCGCCTCCGTGTTTTGCTGCTAATCCGGGAAATCTCCATGCATTTCCCAAGCCTACTGCTGAACCAACCGCTGCGAGAATAAACGTACTGCGGCTCGCCCAGGTACTTCTTTTTGTCTCTGACATAAGAATGACTCCTCTCTTTTTTCAATTAATAACTTCCCTATCATACCATGTAATATGCGGCTTGTCATGCTTTTTTTCTCAATTAGTGAATAGAAGCGGCAAAAAAGCTATATGACTGACCGCGCATTCGCATCCGGTTCTGTCAGCAGCAGGTCCAGCCGCCGGATGCCCTCTTCCATGGCATCCAGTGCTAATCCACCATAACCGAGAAGAATCGTGACATGCGAAAAACAACTGTCTCCTTCGGTAAAATAATCGTTTGTTCCGTAAAGTCTGATGCCTTTCTTTTCAGCCTTCTCCAGCAGTTCCTGCTCGGTCAGAGCCGTATTGAGCTCGATCACAAGATGCAGACCCGCATTGTCTCCCAGTATGGTATGGATCCATTTTTTTCCTTTCAGGAGGTGCAAAAGAAAATCTCTCTTAGCTTTGTACACCCCACGCATACGATTGAGATGGCGTTCGAAATGACCTTCTTCCATAAACCGGCAAACCAATCTCTGCTGCGTCGCCGCAACCGTGGATGAATAAAAGCCCAGCTTTTCCTGATACCGTTTTGCAAGCTTTGGCGGAAGCACCATATAACTCATTCGAAGTGACGGTGAGATACTCTTGGAAAATGTTCCCAGATAAATGACCCTGCCATCCGCATCCCTGCTCTGCAAAGCCGGAATGGGCTTTCCGATATAGCGAAATTCACTGTCGTGGTCATCCTCAATGATATATCGATCCTCTCCTTTTCCTGCCCAGGCTAACAGCTCCTGTCTGCGCCGAAGGGGCATGACCGTACCAAGCGGAAACTGATGGGAAGGCATGACATACACCAGATTGGCCCCGGTTCGTTCCAGTTCCTCCACACAGATCCCATCTTCGTCCATAGAAACTGTGACCAGTTCCACTCCGGTCTGATCAAGGACCTGATAGGCCTTCATATACGTCGGCCGCTCCATCGCAACCCTCCCCAGATTGCCAAAAAGCTGCATCAGGATCAAAAGCAGATACTCGTTTCCCGCTCCAATGATCATCTGCTCCGGTGTACAGTCCACGTTTCTGGCATGGTACAGATAATCGCATAAGATACGACGAAACCGGATATCCCCAAGACTGTCTCCGGAAGATAACAGTTCTTCGTCCACCAGCACTTCTTTATTGATCTTTTTCCAGATCTGAAACGGAAAATGTTCCGCATCGATATCATAGGGAGAAAAATCAAAAGGAAGCGTTTTCGCCTGTCCGTCTGTTTCGGGTTCTCGCTCCTTCGTTTCCCTCGGAGCAGGAAGCGTATACAGATTTGACAGATCGCATACAAAAAAGCCGCTGCCCGCCTTCGGTTCAATATATCCCTCAGATGTCAGCTGATCATAAGCCAATTCCACGGTAGAACGGCTCACCGACAAATTTTTCGCCATCAAACGCGTAGAGGGCAGACGTTCCCCACAAGGAATCCTGCCCCCTTCAATTTCGTTTCGCAACGTTTGATAAATCTGTTCGTACAATGCCGGGCCTTCATCCGGCTGTAACGAGATCAAAAGTTCCTTCACGAGCTTCTCCTAACCAGTTATTTTTTTGCTGCTTTCATTTCCTGAATGATGGTATCCTTTAACTCTAAAGTCATATCCTTCAGATTTCTGGTGGCTGCGCGATTCTGAAGCACGGAACCGATAAATTTGGCAGCCCGGTCTTTTTTTCCTAACTTATAGTTCATATAAGCGAGAATATATTCAAGCGTCGTCTGATTCAATCCCATGATTGGAAAATTCTCATTCATCATCGCCTGCTCCAATCCCTCACATGCCTCGGTATAATACGTCTTCATTTTTTCTACCTTGGTTGTCAGCGCCTGAGTACGGAGATCAGAATCCGGCATCTGCTTCAACTGAGCGATCTGCTCGCGAAGCAGCCATGAGATCAACAGTTTTAAGTATGCGCTCTCACTGCCCTTTGCATGCTTTGCCTCACAGCATTCCAGCGCGCGTTCATGCAGTTCAATTGCCTCATCATAGGTATATGTCGCCTCTCTGGTCGGCGCCTGCGGCAGAAAATGTGTCGAGATATGCTGCTTGATATCCTCAATCTGTCGGGACGATAACCGCGGAAATGTACTGTGCAGTGCCGCATATCCGCAATTCGGGCAGGCACAGACACTGTACTTTAACGTATCGATATACTCATGTCTTGGACGCAGATCTTTGTCCGGTGTCAATCGTCTTGCCTTTCCGGTCTTTAAGACCTTGGTGACAAATACTTTATCACAGACCGTACATGTAATCCTTTTATCCAATACAAATTCCGCTTCTGAATGTTCAAAATTTTCCATACTCTCACCTATACTTTCACTCTTTTTACCACTCTATTTATGCTTCCTGCTTCGGCAGCTTAAAGGAACTCTTCAGTGATACGATCCGGTTAAATACCGGGTGATTCTCTGTAGAATCCTTATAATCGACGCAGAAGAAACCATTGCGCACAAACTGGAAGCTCTCATATGCTTTCGCATCTGCCAATGAAGGCTCCACCAGACAATGAGAAAGCTCAACCAATGAATTCGGATTCAGATTCAGACTTCCGTCCTCATTGTAAACGCCCTTCTCCTCATCAATAATGTTCTCATACAGACGAACCGTCACTTCTTTTGCCGTCTCTGCCGCTACCCAGTGGATCGTTCCTTTTACCTTGCGTCCGTCCGGACTGTTACCGCCCTTGGAAGCCGGATCATAAGTGCAATGGATCTCGGTCACTTTTCCGTCTGCATCTTTCTTGAAATCCACACATTTGACAAAATATGCATTCATCAGGCGCACTTCATTGCCCGGAAACATACGGAAATATTTCTTTGGCGGCTCTTCCATGAAGTCTTCCCGCTCGATATAGATCTCTCTTCCAAACGGTACCTCTCTTGATCCCAAATCCTCATTTTCCTGATTGTTTGGAACGCTCAGCATCTCGATCTGTCCTTCGGGATAGTTGTCGATGATGACCTTCACCGGGTCCAGTACTGCCATGACACGCGGACGTTTTACCTTCAGATCCTCGCGGATGCAATACTCCAGCATGGCATAATCCGAAGTACTGTTTGCTTTGGAGATACCGCCCAGATCCACAAACATCTGGATACTCTCCGGTGTAAATCCGCGTCTGCGAAGTCCGGAGATAGATACCAGTCGCGGATCATCCCAGCCATCTACGATGCCTTCTTCCACCAGTTTTTTGATATATCGTTTACCGGTCACGATGTTTTTCAGATACAGCTTTGCAAACTCGATCTGTCTCGGATGTCCTTCCGGTTCGTTTTTGTAACCCAGCTCCATGACTACCCAGTCATACAGCGGTCTGTGATCCTCAAACTCCAGCGTACAGATCGAATGGGTGATTCCCTCGATCGCATCTTCGATCGGATGGGCAAAATCGTACATCGGATAGATGCACCAGTCATCTCCCGTATTGTGGTGCGTCATATGCGCCACACGATAAATGACCGGATCTCTCATGTTCATGTTTGGAGATGCCATATCGATGCGTGCGCGAAGCACCTTCTCTCCATCTGCAAACTTTCCGTTTTTCATATCTTCAAACAATGCCAGATTCTCTTCCACACTACGGTTTACGGAAGGGTCTTCTTTGCCCGGCTCCGTCAGTGTTCCGCGGTATTCGCGGATCTGCTCCGCACTCAGATCAGATACGTAAGCCTTTCCTTTTTTGATCAGCTTGACCGCACTCTCATACATCTGCGGAAAATAATTGGATGCAAACAAGGTCTCATCCCATTTGGCACCTAACCAGCGGATATCCTCCTGAATGGATTCGACAAATTCCAGCTTTTCCTTGGTCGGATTGGTGTCATCAAAACGCATGTTGAACTTTCCGCCGTATTTTTTTGCCAGGCCGTAATTCAAAAGGATCGATTTTGCGTGTCCGATGTGCAGATAACCGTTCGGTTCCGGTGGAAATCTCGTACAGATCTCGGTACATTTTCCCTCTGCCAGATCCTTCTCTATAATTGTCTCGATAAAATTCTTGGAGTTTACTTCATTCTCCATTTTCTTGTCCTCCTACTATTCCCAAACTAGTCGTACATATCATTAGTTTAACTAAAAACACTATCCCAGTCAACTAATTTCTCTTGATATGCCGGTGTGTAAACAGATGCTCCTGGCAATATTCGTAATACCCTTCGCATTTCGAGCAGAAGCGGAATTCCAGTGTCGGATCATCCAGTTCCGTCCTGCCGCAGACGGCACATTTATGCTTGTACAGCTGCCCATCCGCACGCCGCATCTGAGGCTGTCTGACCCCTCGTTTAAAATCTCTTCTCCGCTTCACCTCATGCGGGGTCATGCGCTTGAAATTCCTTGAAGAGAAAAAGAAGATCAGGAAATTTGCAAGTGACATGAGGATGACGATCCTTCCGGTCCAGGTGGACGAGAAGAAATCGATAGCGATCAGCGCCGCATAAAAAATAGCCATCCACTTCATCTTTATCGGAATGATAAAATACAACATCAACTGCAGATCGGGGTAGCACATGGCAAATGCAAGAAAGATCGCCATGTTGATATAATTTGTGCTGACAAAGCGTCCCATATACAGCACTTCCGGGCTTCCGATCGCCCATAAAACGGCATACAAAATCATGACACCGACTGCCGTAAAGATCACACCGCCAATGATATATACATTAAAACGAAAGCTTCCCCAGTTGCGCTCCAGTGCCGATCCCAGCTGATAATACAACAGCAGCATGATCGCATAGAACAAAATATTGGAGTAGGACGGCGGCATGATCACCCAGGTAATGAGCCGCCACACCTGCCCGTGCATGACAGCGGCCGGATCAAGCATACAAAATGTAAGAACCGGACGTAAAAAAGGAACATAATAGCATACATATCCGATGAGATACCCGACAATCAGCCACATACTCAGATTCGGGATGGCATATCTTCCAAACTTTCTTTCCATTTTATCTAAAAATTTCATAAAAATCTCCTTTCAATTGCTGTTGCACCCTAGTATATGAAATAATTACCATATTTGTCAACGCATGTTTTTGGTGGCATTTATCAATTATAACGCATTTCCTGTCCGGAAATTATGAAGATTTTATAAACTTTTTTGAGAATGATTGATATTTCAAAATTGCTAACGTATAATGTAATATGTTTTGCGATAAAATTTTTACTTTTAATAGGAAGTCATATCATCTGACACATAAGAGAAACGAGGAAATATTATGAGTATATCAGAGCAGCTCTATAAATTAGGAATTGATATCGGATCTACTACCGTAAAGGTCGCTTTGCTGGACCCGGAAGACAATCTGATCTTTTCCGATTACAAGCGGCATTTTGCCAATATCCGCGAGACGCTTGCCGACCTGATCGGTGCCGCAAAGGCGCAGACCAAAGATCTGCAGGTAGCGCCAATGATCACCGGTTCCGGCGGATTGACACTTGCAAAACACCTGAATGTACCTTTTGTACAGGAGGTCATCAGCGTTTCTACAGCCCTCACCCATTATGCGCCGCAAACCGATGTAGCCATCGAGCTGGGCGGTGAAGATGCCAAGATCATCTATTTCGAAGGCGGAAACGTGGAACAGCGCATGAATGGTATCTGTGCCGGCGGTACCGGTTCCTTCATTGACCAGATGGCGTCGTTGATCCAGACGGACGCAAGCGGATTGAACGAATATGCCAAGGACTATAAAGCCATTTATCCGATCGCTGCCAGATGTGGTGTGTTTGCCAAAACCGATATCCAGCCTCTGATCAACGAGGGAGCAACGAAAGAGGATCTGTCCGCTTCTATCTTTCAGGCGGTTGTAAACCAGACGATCAGTGGTCTCGCCTGTGGAAAACCGATTCGCGGACATGTAGCTTTTTTAGGCGGCCCATTACACTTCCTGTCCGAGCTGAAGGCAGCATTCATCCGAACACTGAAATTGGATGATGCGCATGCGATCACGCCGGACAACTCCCATCTGTTTGCTGCGATCGGTTCTGCGTTAAATTACAAAGAGGATGCTACGACTACGCTGGATTGCTTATTGGAAAAATTGTCCTCTGAGATACATATGGAATTTGAGGTTGCCCGAATGGAGCCTTTGTTCGAAACCGAGGCAGACTATGATGCATTTATCAAGCGTCACAGCGACAATCATGTGACAACGGCAAACCTCACAGACTACCATGGCAATGCCTATCTGGGAATTGATGCCGGTTCTACCACTACCAAGGTAGCTTTAGTAGGCGAGGACGGTTCTTTACTGTACTCTTTTTACAGCAACAACAACGGTAGTCCCCTTGCTACTGCCATCCGCGCATTGCGTGAGATCCATGAGCAGCTTCCTGCCGATACCAAAATTGCGTATTCCTGCTCCACCGGATACGGTGAAGCTTTGATCAAAGCGGCTCTGCAGCTGGACGAGGGCGAGGTGGAAACCGTTTCTCACTACTATGCTGCCGCATTTTTCAATCCGAAGGTAGACTGCATCCTGGATATCGGCGGACAGGATATGAAATGTATCAAGATCAAAGACCATACGGTTGACAGTGTCCAGCTCAATGAGGCCTGTTCTTCCGGATGCGGTTCTTTTATCGAGACCTTTGCGAAATCCTTAAACTACAGTGTACAGGATTTTGCGAAAGAGGCACTGTTTGCAAAGCATCCCATCGATCTGGGCACACGCTGTACCGTATTTATGAATTCCAAGGTCAAGCAGGCGCAAAAAGAGGGTGCCAGTGTTGCTGACATCTCTGCCGGTCTTGCTTACTCGGTCATCAAAAATGCGCTATTTAAGGTCATCAAGCTTTCCGATCCCTCACAGCTTGGAAAACATGTTGTGGTTCAGGGCGGTACGTTTTATAACAATGCTGTTTTGCGCAGCTTTGAACGCATCTCCGGTGTCGAGGTCGTGCGCCCGGACATCGCCGGTATCATGGGTGCGTTTGGTGCTGCCCTGATCGCCAAGGAACGGTTTCACAACAGTGACGCGAAGACGACTTCGATGCTTTCCATGGACGACATTCTTGCGATGGAATATGAGACAAAGCTGACACGCTGTCAGGGATGTACCAACCATTGCCTGCTGACGATCAATCAGTTTTCCGGCGGACGTCGCTACATCACCGGTAACCGGTGTGAACGGGGTCTCGGAAAAGAGAAAAATAAAGAGCAGATTCCAAACCTGTTCGAGTTTAAAAATCAAATGCTGTTCGACTATGAACCGATTCCTGCCGATCAGGCAAGTCGCGGAACGGTGGGCATTCCACGTGTCCTGAACTTCTATGAGAACTTCCCGTTCTGGGCGACGTTCTTTAAAAAGCTGGATTTTTCGGTTGTACTCAGTCCACAGTCTACCAGAAGCATCTATGAAATGGGCATCGAGTCCATTCCAAGTGAGTCCGAGTGCTATCCTGCCAAGCTGGCACACGGTCACATTGCCTGGCTGATCAAACAGAAGGTAGACTTTATCTTCTACCCTTGCATCCCTTACGAGCGCAACGAGTTTCCGGATGCCAACAACAATTACAACTGTCCGATCGTGACCAGCTATGCGGAAAATATTAAAAACAATGTGGACGAGATTTCTTCCGGAGAGGTTCGTTTCCTCAATCCGTTTTTGAATTTTGGAGATAAACAGGCATTGACAACCAAGCTTGCCCATGTCTTTGAAAAGGAGTTTTGCATCTCCTCTGATGAAGTAAAGGCTGCGGTGGATGCCGGCTGGCAGGAGCTTGCCCGCACGCGAAACCTGATGTACGAAAAAGGTGCCGAGGTGTTACAGTATTTAAAGGAAACCGGCCGCCATGGTATCGTGCTTGCCGGAAGACCATACCATGTTGATCCGGAGATCAACCACGGTATTCCGGAGCTGATCAATTCTTACGGTATTGCCGTGCTTACGGAAGATTCGATCTCGAATCTGGCACAGGTGGAGCGGCCTTTGATCGTCATGGATCAGTGGATGTTCCACTCCCGCTTGTATGCCGCCGCCAATTATGTAAAGACGACGGAAAATCTGGATCTGATCCAGCTCAACTCTTTTGGATGCGGTCTCGATGCCGTGACAACGGATTGTGTCAATGACATCCTCAGCAAATCCGGCAAAATCTATACCTGCCTGAAGATCGACGAAGTCAACAATCTCGGAGCGGCGCGCATTCGTATCCGCTCGCTTCTGGCTGCCATCCGTGTGCGAAAAGAGCATCCGAAGAAGCGTACCCTTGTTCCGGCAAGTCATAACCGTGTGCTCTTTACCGAGGAAATGCGTAAAAACTATACGATCCTCTGTCCACAGATGTCACCGGTTCATTTTGAATTGTTACTTCCTGCCTTTCGCGCAGCAGGCTACAATCTGGTCATTCCGGAAGTAACCAGCCAGGAAGCCATCAATTCGGGACTTCGCTATGTCAATAACGACGCCTGCTACCCTTCCCTCATCGTCGTGGGACAGCTGATGCATGCGATTGAAAGCGGCAATTTTGATATGAATAAGACTGCCGTATTGATCTCACAGACCGGCGGTGGCTGTCGCGCAAGCAACTACATCGGTTTCTACCGAAGAGCCTTGGAAAAGGCCGGCTATCCTCAGGTTCCGGTGATTTCCATCAATATGGTCGGTCTGGAGAAAAATCCGGGCTTTAAGTTTACGCCAAAACTGGTGCAGCATGGTCTGTACGCAGTGGTATTCGGTGATATCTTTATGCGCTGCGTCTATGCGACCAGACCTTATGAGCTGGTTCCCGGTTCCACCGATGCCCTGCATGAAAAGTGGAAAAAACGTGTGATCAAATTTATCTCTCAGGATAAAATCTTATCCCATGAGACTTACAAGCGCATGTGCCGCACGATCATTCGGGATTTTGATGAGCTTCCGAGAAAGGATATTGTGAAGCCTCGTGTCGGTATCGTTGGCGAGATCCTTGTGAAGTTCCATCCTGTTGCAAACAATCATCTTGCCGAGCTTCTGGAGGCAGAAGGTGCGGAGGCGGTTGTGCCGGATCTCGTTGATTTCCTGTTATACTGCATGTATAACTCGATTTACAAAGCGAAGCAGCTTGGTATGAGCAAAAAGACTGCTGCTGCCAACCGTGCCGGTATCAATTTCATTGAATGGCTTCGCGCTGCCGCACGTGCCGAGTTTGAAAAGAGTACGCATTTTGATCCTCCGGCTCATATTGAATCTCTGGCAAGGGATGCAAAAAAGATCGTTTCCATTGGTAATCAGACCGGCGAGGGATGGTTCCTGACCGGCGAGATGCTGGAACTGATCCACTCCAATGTGCCGAATATTGTGTGTACACAGCCGTTTGGCTGTCTGCCAAATCATATTGTGGGTAAGGGTGTGATCAAAAAGATCCGTCATGAGTATCCGGGTGCCAATATTGTTGCGATTGATTATGATCCGGGTGCCAGTGAGGTGAATCAGTTGAACCGTATCAAGCTGATGCTTTCGACGGCATTTAAAAATCTGGATCGCAAATAAATTCAGCATGTATCAAAAAAAGAACTACCACAATACCAGTGGTAGTTCTTTTTTACTTCATGAAATTTTTCATGAGATTGACCGATTTTGCCTGCGCGACGATCTCATGTTCGTGTTCGAGTAAATATCGCTCGAGCTGTGCGATTTCTTCCGCCTGAAACCCGGACTGTGATGTGATCTTCGCCTGAGGAATCGACCCTTCCGCGTAATCCTTTCCACGTTCAAATCTCACATAAATGATCTTCTTCCCATCTTTTTTCAAAATTCCGGAGCAGATGACCTGCAGCGGTTCCTCTTTTGGCGTATTTGATGGTTGTTCTATTTCCGTATTAAAGTTCATACAATCTCTCCCATATCCAAAATCCTAACAGTTACTCTATTCTATCATTTTCTGACATCTTTTGCACGATATTCTTGCGCATAAACTGCAAAATATCTATAATAAGATACATGGATCAACCGATCAGAACGCAATACAAACATCAAAAATAAGAGGCAAGAGAAACTTATGGCGCAAAAAGTCATGCTGAAAAATGCCATGAAGGAAATGGCTGCAGGATCAAAAAAAGCATTTCATACGTTTTACACGGGCACTGCACAGTATGTGTATCAGAGTGCTTATTATCTGTATGCCAACGAACGAAGTGCGCGGGAATTTATGGTTGATTTTTACCAGTATCTGTATCTGCATCTTCCGGAATACACCCAGGATCAGTCTTTGGAAAACTGGATCTCTGCTCTGGTCAGACAGCGTTTCCGCGAACTGTCCATCGGCAAAAAGATTCCGGATGCGACCTTACAGCAACGGATGACAACCGTAGAATTGGATAAAAACACCGGAAACCAGATCTGGCGTATGCTGGAAATGCGTATCAGCTTTCCGCCCGAAAAAGCCCGGCTTCCTTATGGTCTGATCGCCATCCTGCTCTCCCTTGCGGCATTACTCTTATTGTTCGGATATCATTACAAGGATGTTCTCTTTCCTGCCACTCAGAACAATCTGAATGCATCCGATCTGACTCCGGACACACAAGCAGACGAGGATGCATCTGAAGAGGGCGAGGAAACCGAACCCGATCCATCCACTTCTGACAGTGGCAAAACCGATGATGCGACTGCGGAAGACACCTCGGATGAAGACGATCTCACCGACAAGCGAAACGAGCATTTTCAGGCATCCACGAATGATGATACGCCTGTATCCGATTCCGACACACAAGACTCTGACGACACCACTTCAAAAGAAGCCGATCAGCCATCCTCAGATGCATATCAGGATGCACTGGTTCATTCCAAACAGGACACTACCACTCCTACTGTAGAACAGCCCACGGTAAACCGTCCGGGAAACAATTCCACGCAGGACCAGACCGAGTCTCCTTCTACAACCGAACGTCTGAATGATTTTGATTCCGATATTGATCTGCACTATGGAGATTCATTGACCGATCGCGGTTCGTTAAGCGAATACGAATAAAACAGGCACAGACAAATTTGTCTGTGCCTGTTACGTAATGCATCTTTTTTGTGCTGCAATACGAAAGATGTTCACATTTTTTGATGGTAAGTGTCACCCTATTTCTGACCGATGATCTCATCCACAGCCTCTGTCAGACGCTCCAACTCCTCTTTGATCTGATGGTTGGCAGCACCAAAATCTGCTGCAAGGCTTCCTACCTTGTTTGCAACAATCGCAAATCCTTTTCCGGCTTCACCGGCACGAGCAGACTCAATCGAAGCATTCAATGCCAGAATCTTCTGCTGTTTTTCCAGTTTATCCAGATTCTTGGTGTAAAGATTGATATTGTTGATATAGTGTACGGTATTCTCAATTCCGCTTGTCACCTTATCATTATTGCGGAGAGTCACATTCTTGAAGTATGCATTTGCAACCATACTTGCAATCACTTCTCCCAACAAATTAATACCTGCCTGACAATCTTCTTTGGAATCTGCATGCATTGCATTCCATGCAAGCATATATGCTTCCTGATCAACACCCGCTTCATCGGCAGCTTTGCGAATATCTTCCTCAGAAGAATCGATGATCGCCATCAGTTTTCCAACATAATAATTATCTTCTACATATAACTCTTTGGTAAACTCCGGCTGAAGTCCCTCAATCTCCCGATCTATATTTGAGATTACCACCTGCTCTTCTTCATCCACGATCACACAAGTCATACCTGTAATCTTTGTCCAGTCTCTGAGAATCTTCTCAGTAGCCTCCATGTCGATGTATTCACGAATATCCATTTCATTACCCCCTACAATCAGTAAGTTTTCTCTTGATTAGTACAATCATACCATATTACTGATAAAAATCAAAGCAATTTTTGTCATTTTCAACATAATTTTTTATGAATCTGCAGGTTTTGTCATTTTAATGTCAAAAAAGCCGCCAAATTTCCCCTTTTTCCGTTTGAATAGCGATGTGAGAACAGATTATAATGGTTACAGCAGGTGCACAGATCGGTGATCTGAAGTCTGCTTTCTGCTACACCTGCGCGAAGCAGCACCTGTCTGTTTGCCTCCCAGAGATTGAGCTGATATTTTCCATGATCTTTTTTTTCACATAGGCGGTCAGATGTACCAAAGCTTTCCAAAAACTGCTCTGCCACATCTTCACTGACCTCGTAGCAGCTTTGACAGATACTCGGCCCGATCGCACAATACAGATCCTGCGGACAGGTTCCAAAGGCGCGTTTCATATGCTCAATTGTCACCTGCCCCATCTTATGAACCGTTCCCCGCCACCCGGAATGACTCAGTCCGATGGCATGATGCACCGGATCGACAAAAAAAAGCGGTACACAGTCTGCAAAAAATGTTGCAAGCACCACTCCCGGTTCATCGGTGATCAATCCATCCACATCCTCATAGGGCAGCGGGCGGACGATCCCGTTTCCGCCGTCTGCTGCTGTCACCCGAAGGACATTTGTCGTATGGGTCTGCATCGAACATACCATGTGCTCGATGTCCGTTCCTAAAACTGCTGCCATGCGCTTAAAATTTTCTGTCACATGAGACGCATCATCGCCTCTGGTATAGCTTAAGTTCATGGATGCCCATTCACCGGAGCTGACACCACCGGCTCTCGTCGTAAACGCATGCTTCACGATCCCGGTCTGTTCCAATAACGGAAAAGTCAAAATCGGAACACATTCCGACTCACTGATCCATATATCCTGTTGTTGTAAGATCTCTCTGTCCCCGTTTCTTACCCACGGTTTTAATTGATACATCTTCGTTTCCTATCTCTTTCCGATATACTCAAACGCGTTTTGTATGACATGTACCACAGGGCTTGACGCATCCTCAGACACTGCTGCCACATCAAATCTGACCGGTGTATCGATCCCGTAGCCATATCTGCTCAGATAAAACAAAGCAACCCGGGATATCGTCTTTTGTTTCCGAAGATCAACCGCTTCCTCCGGCATACCGCTGCAAGCACCGCTTCGATATTTGACCTCGATAAAAACCAGATACTTCCCATGTCTGGCAACAATATCCACCTCACCGAACCGGCATCGGAAATTCTGCTCCAGAATCCGATACCCACCGGTTTTCAGATATTCACATACAAATCGCTCTTTTTCTTCTCCCAGTTTTCGTTTATTCATGCACTACTTTCCCAATTTCGCACGGATCTTGTCCATGTCATTTACAAATACGAGTATCTCCGCGACAACTTCATACAATTCCGGTGGGATCATGTCACCGATTTCCAGCTTTGATAACGTGTCCGCCAGCTTGTCATCCTTATAAAAAGGGACATCCGCTTCCTTTGCGGTCTCAATGATCTTTTCCGCAATCGCGCCTTTTCCCGTAGCCAGAATCTTTGGTGCCGCATCGCCCGGCATATACGCAAGGGCAACCGCTGTTTTTTGTTTTTCGTTTTTTTCTTCTGCCATACTAAGCCCTCACATCAAAGGAATAGCGATGCACGACCGCACCCATGCTCGGTGCATCCCGTTTCAAAAAGTCCTCTACAAAATCCAGTTTCTCATTTCCGCATTTGACCGTCGCATTGCAGGAATAACCCTTAGCACGCAGTTTTTCCTCCAGGATCGGCAAATATTTCTGAACAAGCGCAAAGCTCGTGTCATTATCAAACGTAAAATCAGTAGACACTGCTTTGTTTTTCATCTTTACGATCACATCCGTGGAGCCAAGATGCTCCATATCCAGATGCAGAAACGCAGAAAGCTCTCCGTCCGGATCACGGGGTTTCTTTTTGTTGGTATATACATACAGATCGCCGTTGGCATTTTGATTTTCAAATTTCAACGGGAGCTGTATATAATTATAGATCTGATTCACCTCATGCATAAATTCCATATTTCCGCGAATCTGCTGCGTCGTCTGTGACAAAAGGGAATCGGTATTTCCGGTCGCTTTTAACACCTTTTCGATCTGTCCCATCTGACGTTCCAGCTTTGCATACAGATCACTGACTTTATCTTTGGACTTCACATCCTCCGGACCAAGAAGCCACTGCTCTTCCATCACTGACTCAAGCAGCTTCTGATATCCCTTGTTGGAAAAAAGATCCTTTACGTCATCCATTTCCAACTCCTGCTTACTTACGAAAAGCTCTTCATTGATAAAGGCAAGCAGCTGCTTTGCTGTGAGTTTTTCATTCAGATTTCCGTTTTGATCAAAGATTTCCGGACGATCTGCCAGGTCACCGATACTGCGAAGGACAATTGCAAAATCCTCCTGTTCATCCGAAGACAAAAATGCGCCCAGTTGATTTGGTGCGTATTCGTTATTTTCCTGCATCGGCTCACTCGCAGACAGCTGTACGCGAAATTGCTGCTCCACCGATTCCGACAGATCCTCTCCCTGATCCAGTGGGGGCAGTTCTGATTCAAATGCCGCCTCCGACTGTTGCCCGGCGGTCAGAGGTGACATTTCTGTTGCCTGCTCCAACAGATTCTCCGGCACGATCTCCGGCATCTGTACTTCCTGATCAGGCAGTCCCTCTGTCAGGATATCGATCAGACTTGCATTGACATCCAGAAGCTTTGGAATATCCAGATTCTGCGATTCGAGAAATGCCGGCAGCTCATTCATCAGATCTTTCATCTGGGTCAGCAGCATATGCGAATCGTTCTGGTAATTTTCAAACTGGGCAGCCAGCTGCGGTGTGACCGGCATATCCAGCTTTGTCATCTGAACCAGAGTGGAAACATTGATCGTCTCATTCGATACCAACACACGATGCATCGCTGTCAGGCTATCCACATCAATCGACATCTGTTCCTTCATCATCGCATCTACCATCTGAAGGCTTCTCTCATCCTTTGGCAGTCCTGCCGCCTCCAACGCCTTTAAAAGTGTCGGGTTTGCCAGTCCCTCTCCCATAAAAGGCTTGATGGAAAGAACTGCTCCATCATTGGCTTTTACCTGAAAAAACATCGACTGTCCCTGTAAAAGCTTGAGGCTTCCATCCAGTCTTGCCTGAATATTCTGCCCGTTATCAAGACTCAGTAATACCTTCGATCCTTTGACCATGACCACATTGCCCTCAAATACGCTGCCTGCCACAAGATCCCGCAATGTACTGGTGAGATTGGTCACATTTGTGGACGAAACATTTGCCACAGGAGCCTGCTGGGTCAGACCTGCTTTATTATATTGTCCCGGAAAATTTCCTACCTGCATAGCATCCTCCTGTCTTTTGATCTGAATCAAAGAAAATTTCGAATAAACGATTGTCTGTGAATCGGTGTCGGACCAAGCTCTTTCAGTGCCCGGATATGAGCGGCTGCGCCATATCCCTTGTTACTTGCGAATCCATAACCCGGATACACCGCGTCGTATTCTACCATCATACGGTCTCTGGTGACTTTTGCAATGATACTTGCAGCCCCAATGGAGATTGATTTCGCGTCTCCCTTGATGATCGGGACCTGTTGGATATCAACCATCGGAATTGTCACTGCATCGTTTAAGAGTATATCGGGTTTCTGTGACAAATTGTTGATAGCCTCCCGCATCGCCTCATAGGTCGCCTGTAAAATATTGATCTCGTCGATCCGCTGCGGGCTTGCCATACCGATACCGGTGGCGATCGCCTGATCCATGATGACATCATAAAGCTCCTCGCGCTTTGCGGCCGACAGTTTTTTCGAATCATTGATATATAAAATCTCACAATTTTTTGGCAGGATCACCGCTCCCGCCACAACCGGTCCCGCCAGTGGACCTCTTCCGACCTCATCGATGCCACAGATAAAAGCAGCATCCGGATATTGTCTCTCATACTCCTGCAGCTTCCAGATGCGTCTCTTTTCCTCCTCCAGTTTTTCCAGACTCTTTTTTGCCTGTTCCACCAGCTTCTGAACACCGGAGCGTTCATCTGCCTCATGGCGGATGATAAAAAGAGGCAGAGTATCCGCACTGCAGCTTAGATACTCCGCCTTGATATTTAAAATCTTTTCTGTTTCTGCCATTCTACATTTCTCCCTAATGCAACAATTTGATGTGTGGATAGAGACGCAGCCAAGCCGACCCGAGTATCTGGCTTTTTCGCACGATCCCAACATCGGGGCTTCGACTGTCGATACTGTTATTGCGGTTATCCCCCAGCACAAAATACTCTCCCGCCCGAAGATTTACCGGTTCTGCCGCAATCCCCGGGTCCTCCATCGTCTCTTTTCCGTAGTTTTCCTCTAACAACTCGTCATTGATCCAGATCTGGCCCTGTTCATCAATACGTACTGACTCACCCGGCAGTCCGATAATCCTTTTCACGTAATAGGTATCTGTATCGTATGCATATTTAAATACAATGATATCAAACCGGTCCAAATCCGTGACCCGGTAAGTGAATTTATTTAAAACCAGACGGTCACCATCCTGCAATGTGTCGTTCATAGAAGGTCCATCAACGATAGAACCTCCCGTCACATAATGACTGAACAGATAGACACATACAAAGATCAGAAAAAAATACAATAACAATCCGATCAGACTTTTTGTAAAATTCTTCAACGATAATCCTCCGGTAACTCGAGGGTGATACGTCCGATCATACCCGAACGAAACTCATCCAATAATAAATTCGCGGTCTTTGTATAATCGATATCGCCGCCTTTTTTGATACAGCCTCGCAGCTCAGCGATCTGCTCTAAGATCTCAACGGGCTTTGCGTCCACGTCGATGCCTTCATAGCGCGCAGTGAGCAGTTCCTTGTATCGTTCCTGCAAAAAACGGATCAGCTCCAGCGACATCTCATCAATATTTAAGATCTCATCCTTGATGGAACCGATCAAAGCCAATTTCAGTCCGACACTCTGATCCTCAAATTTCGGCCAGAGAATTCCCGGCGTATCCAAAAGTTCCACCCCTTTATTCAGTCGGATCCACTGTTTGCCTTTTGTCACTCCCGGCTTATTTCCGGTCTTGGCGCATGCCTTTCCGGCAAACGAATTGATAAATGTAGATTTTCCAACATTCGGAATACCGACTACCATCGCACGAACCGGACGGTTTTTGATCCCTCGTTTTCTGTCGCGTTCGATCTTTTCGGCGCACGCATCCATAATGACATTTTGTACGTTCTTCATGCCGGCCTTGCTTCGCGCATCAAGGCGAACCGCAAAATAGCCTTTTTCTTTAAAAAAATTCATCCAGGCTTCCAACTGTCTGTCATCTGCCAGATCAGCTTTATTTAACAGGATCAGACGCGCCTTATTTTTTCCCAGCTCGTCAATATCCGGATTGCGGCTGCTCATCGGAATACGCGCATCCACAAGCTCGATCACCAGATCCACAAGCTTGATGTCCTCCTGCATCTGACGTTTTGCTTTGGTCATATGACCGGGATACCACTGAAATTGCATAACATACCTCTACTTTATAAAACCAGCCTCTGAAAACGGTATCAGGCGATACCAGGCTTTTCCGATAATATAATCTGTCTTCACATTTCCGATATTTGCATACCGGCTGTCCTCACTGCCTGCCGGATTGTCTCCCATAACAAAGCACTCATCCTGTTCCAGGGTGATCGGCTCCGCGGCCAGTCCCGGGTCGGCGATCGTCCCGGAAAAGTGTACATTGGTGGCCGCCTCTCCGTTGACGTATACAATACCATTTTCGATCTGAATCGTATCTCCACCCGTGGCGATCACTCGCTTGATGTAATAATGTGATTTTTCATTGCCGTTTGGCTTAAATACGATCACATCTCCGATCTTTGGTTTGCTCATTTTATAGATAAAACGATTGACCAATACCTGATTTCCATCCTGCAGGCTGGAATTCATGGATTGTCCGACAACCGTTGTCCGCATCCCGACAAAATAGACTATGACTCCTGCCAAAGCGATCACGATGGCAAGCTCCAGGATCCAGATGAAAATCTCACGGATCAGCGGAATGTTTAGTTCTTTCTTTTGTTTTCTGAAATTCGGGCCTGAACTATGTCTTCTCAAAGTCTGCCTCCCATCTTTTTTGCTCTGTCAAAACACATTCAAATATCACAAAAATAACGCTGCTTCCCGCAAAATCACATATTTATTCTGCCTGAAAATCGTCGGCATATAGGAATAAGGAACCGGGCAGGAAACAGATCCGATCTCAACAGTGATGCTTGGCACCTTCAGGCTGTACAATGCATAATCGCGAAATCCACCGCCGGAGCTTTGGCTTGAACCACTGCCATATCCTCCCTGATCTGCATAACCGGTCGTATTACGGGCCACCCAGTACATCTTCGTCGTCATATTTTTGATATATCCGTTGGAACCACTGTATCTTCCAAATACAATCTGTCCCATGGCATGATAATTGAAAATCGCCTGCAGCTTTTTCTCTTTTTTCAACTTTTTACATACGGACAAAATCGCCTGTGTCTCCGGCTCGCTGGCAGCCTTACTTCCGCTCGTAGGACTTGCCACAAATTGATACGGATAATTTGCATTTAAATTGACATTGTTAGCATTGTTTTTCAGGTATCGGTTTTTGGTCTGTGAAATCATGACTCCATCGGGATTGGCCATGACAATATAATGGATATTCACATGGTCGAGAACATCCGATACTTTTTTTCCATCGATTGTGTGATTATAATGTCGCAGATAATATTCAATCTGCTCCATACACAGCATCGATGCAATATACTCTCTCGCATGCAGTGTGGACACTACGAGAAGACTTTCCGGCGCATCCGGATTACCGACTACAACATCATAAATGTTCCGCTTTTGTACACTGGATCCGACAATGTCTACGCGACAGTGTCTCGCATATTTTTGCTCCAGCTGTTTCAGATCTTTTTTCATCTCGTTGTATGTGTAATACTGATGCTTTGTATTGACAAATTCCACATGATGAAAGACAATCGTGTCCGCTGTACCCGAAAATGTATATTCATCTCCTATACGGACCGGAACTACTTTATAGTAATATTTCTTTCCAAAGGCAACCGTGCGATCGATATATGAATTTTTTCTTGTTGTACCCAACCGCACATATTTTTTATTTTTCACATCTTTTCGATAGATCTCATATTGATCGGTCGTCGGATTGTCATCCCAAAAAATCTCCACAGCTTTATCGGCACGCGCATCTGTCTTCAGATGGGAAACTGCCGGTATGTGTTCCTTATAGTTGTATGTGATTTTTGCTGTTTGTCCGAAAACAGTTTCTTCGTTGATATCGTAAATCGCAACAAGCTTATAAACGTAATTTGTGTTCTTTTGAATTTTTTTATCTATATATTCGGTCTGATCTGTTTCCGCAATTTTCGTATACTCCGTTCCCGTTTTCTTTTCTCTTCGATATATTTCATAATAATCTGCCTGCTCACATGGATCCCAGCTGACCACAAGCTGCCTGATAGTCCGGGCTTCTATCTGCAATCCTGTAATCGCTCCTGTCGTCACGATCATCTCTTCAGGTACGGTCTCTGGCATACCATCCGGTCCGGATGTCTCGTTACCCTGATCCTCTTCGTCCAACGAAATCAGATTCACCGGGTCAGCATCAATCGTCGTCGCCTCTGTGCAAGTTGTCCGAATCACCGTCAGAATACTTGTGCATACAGCACATATCACGATACCTGCAAGAAACAGATTCCTTTTTTTGTTCATTTTCAAAGTTCTCCTTAGTAATGATTTTGCGTATATATGTACAGTATTATAAACAAATTTTTAAATGATGTAAAGTAGCTTAGTATCCGGCAAGCCCACGAAAAACAGAAACATCCTGCCATTTTTTTGTGTTATCTGTATAATTCTTTGTGAAAAAAATGTGAAATATATACAATTTTTTTCTTGAATTTCTTTTTTTAAAGTGCTAAAACAGTACGTGAAAAAAATATACACAAAGGAAAGAGGTTAGATTATGAATGGTATCCTGATGATGGTTATCGCCCTTGTTGTACTGGGAGGAGCTTATCTCCTGTACGGACGATACCTGCAAAACAAATGGGGCATCGACCCGAAAGCAAAAACTCCTGCTTATGAGCTGGAGGACGGTGTGGACTATGTTCCTGCCGATACAAATGTCGTCTTCGGACACCAGTTTGCTTCCATCGCCGGAGCAGGTCCGATCAACGGTCCGATCCAGGCGGCAATCTTCGGCTGGCTTCCGGTTCTGTTATGGATCTTGGTCGGCGGCGTCTTCTTTGGCGCTGTACAGGATTTCGCAGCGATGTATGCATCTGTCAAAAACAAAGGCCGTACGATCGGCTATATCATTGAAGAATACATCGGCAAGCTCGGCAAAAAGTTGTTCTTATTATTCTGCTGGCTGTTTTGTATCTTAGTTGTCGCTGCATTCGCAGACGTCGTTGCCGGAACCTTTAACGGATTCGGTGCTGACGAGGCAGGTGCTGTCACAAAGATCGCAGCAAACGGCGCAGTTGCAACCACTTCTATCTTATTTATCTTAGAGGCAGTTGCACTTGGATGTATCTTAAAATATGCGAAATTAAATAAATGGGTCAATACCGGTATTGCGATCCTCATGCTGGTGGTAGCCGTTGCGATCGGTCTGAACTGCCCGGTATACCTGTCAAGAAGCGCATGGCACATCATCGTCTTCATCTATATCATGGTTGCCTGTGTCACACCGGTATGGGCACTGCTCCAGCCGCGTGATTACTTAAACAGTTATCTGCTGATCTTTATGATCGTCGGTGCGGTAATCGGTATTTTCGTTGCAAATCCAAGCTGTAATCTTTCTGCATTCAACGGCTTCCATGTAGACGGAAAATATCTGTTCCCAATCCTGTTTGTCACTATCGCATGTGGTGCGGTATCCGGTTTCCACTCACTGGTTTCTTCCGGAACTGCTTCCAAACAGATCAAAAATGAGAAAAATATGCTGCCGGTTTCTTACGGTGCCATGTTGATGGAGAGTATGCTTGCAGTCATCGCTCTGATCGCAGTTGCGTCTTTTGCTGACGGTGAGGCTGCTGCACAAGGACTGACCACTCAGCCGCAGATCTTCGCAGGCGCGATTGCTAACTTCCTCTCAGTGATCGGTTTACCGCACGAGCTTGTATTTACTCTGATCAATCTGGCGGTATCCGCTTTTGCGCTGACATCACTGGATTCGGTTGCACGTATCGGACGTCTGTCCTTCCAGGAATTTTTCGTTGACGACGATACCGATATGGAACATTTAAGCCCGGTTATGAAGATTCTGACCAACAAATACTTTGCAACGATTCTGACGCTGGTACTGGCATTTATGTTGGCAAAAGTCGGCTATGCTGAGATCTGGCCACTGTTTGGATCAGCCAACCAGCTCCTGTCCGTACTTGCTCTTGTGGCATGTGCCGTATTCTTAAAGAAAACCAAACGTCAGGGCGTGATGCTGTGGATTCCGATGTTCTTTATGATGGCTGTCACCTTTACCGCACTGACCATGACGATCATAAGTCTGGGAACTGCATTGACCACCACAGGACTGAGCCTCGGAAACACGATGCAGCTCATCTTTGCTGTACTTCTTCTGGGTCTGGGTGTCATTGTCGCCATTCAGGGTGTCAAGAAACTGACCGAGAAACCGGAAGCAGAAAAAGCTGCTTAATTACATAGCTTCAAAAAGGGAAGTCTCCATATTCCGGAAGACTTCCCTTTTTATGATCGTTTTTCTTTTAATTGATCATTCCTTTTTCGTCAATCGTCACATGCATACCGGAAGAAAACCGTCGTATCCGCTCAAGCAAAGTTTTCTTCGCACTGCCACCCAACGGGCAAGGCTGAAAATCGTTGTAGCCTGTATGACCGGACAGGGAACACGGAATGATTCTTGCCTTGCTGTCATCCAATTTTTTTCCATTATTATCCACATAAAAACTCTGACGATAGATCATCGTATCCTTATCTGACGGATTGGAATTTCCGCCAAAACAGAAATTGCCGAGACTATACACAATATAACTGTCCTTGTACTGTTCGACTCCCTGCAGAACATGCGGATGATGTCCCAGCACCAGATCCGCGCCCTGATCGATCGCATAATGTCCAAAATCCTTTTGCAGGTTCGTCGGATAATGATCCCCTTCAATGCCCCAGTGAAAGCTGACAACGATCAGATCTGCACCATCCTTCTTCGCTTTCTGTATGCCGGACTTGATCTTCTCTTTTGTCGCATTGGAACCGAGGGCGTTATATCCCAAAAAAGCAACCCGCGTTCCGTCTACCTGTTTGTATGCGATCGTCGGATCGATGCAATAGGGAATATTGTTCTTTTTCAATACTCTGACGGTATCCTCAAAACCGACTTGTTTGTAATCATAGGTATGGTTATTGGCCATATTGACCACCTCTACCGACCCGGTTTTTAAGATCTGAACGAACTCCTCCCGTCCCTTGAAGGTAAATTTCTTGATCGCGCGATCATTTGCATTGGTAAGTGTCCCCTCAAAGTTGACAATGGTCACATCATCTGTCTCAAAGATTGGTTTTACTTTTCGCAAAAAGTACGCTGGATCCTTTTGACTGTCATACATGCTGATAAATTTCTGATTATATCTGCTGTCGCTTCCAAACGTGCAATCACCGGCTGCGCTGATCGTGACGCGATTCAAACGATACACGATCGTATCTGCCTGTCCCTTCACTGTCTTATCATTCTTTTTCACATAAGGCACAACCATAAACCGATAGGTTCGATCCGTACGGATCGGAATTACACAGCTTGTCTTCGTCGTTGCATGTACCAGTTTATATTTTGAACCCGGATAACGCTTGTAGACTTTATACGCGCTCGCTCCTGCACTCTTTTTCCACGAAAGCTTCACCTGATTTTGAGAAAGCGTTTTTGTTTTCAATCCACCGGCTTTTGATGGCTTGGTTACGTGCTCCTGTTCACGCACAACAGATTCCTGCACCTGCAGTTCCTGTGCCATCATTGATCTGCAGTCCATACAGCATAAACCCAGTGTTGCTGCTAAAATATAAATCATCTTTTTCATAACGTTTCTCCTTCTATGATCTTTATCAAAAACACCCTTGGAGCTATTATATAACAGCCCCAAGGGTGTTGCTAGGAAAAAATTCAATTTTTTGCAACCGATTTCATCTGCTCCACTTGCTACAACTCCAGATCCTTTGGCACATAGAGACGACCGCCGCCTTTTCAAGCGGCGATATTCTGCTTTCTTCAAGTACGCCTTGGCGTACTTGCTGCGAGGTGCGCGTCATGCTTTGCATGACATTCTTCTTCTGCGCACCTCTGCAATCCGCCGGAGGCTTTATCTTGGAAGGAGATTGGACTCCCACCAAGATGAATTTGTTTTACTCGCCACCTAGAGAGGTGGGAGTCTTATCTCCTTTCAAGATAAATCTTTGCAGCCATCGCCTCACGGTTTGACTCATCTGCCGAATGTACCTCGGAACGATATTTTCGCAACACTTCTCCTGACTGTCCAATATGTTCTACTACATGTATCTGCTGTTGAATCTTCATCCGTACAATATATTTCCACAACTTATCTTTTCTTCGTTGCTCCCATTCTGCCTGATCCATCAAATGTCCTGCAGTATGGTACGTCGTACCGATAGGCAAAAATTCTGCTGTCGGCTGGTGTCTGCAATTGCTAAACACAACTGAAATCTGTCGCTTACTTAATTCAGATAGAAGCGGAAGAGAGATACTCCCCTCCGTCCCATCTATCACAACACGGGCAAGCTGATCCAACGGAACCAGAATTTTTTGCTCATCAGTCTCCGCTGCCAGCTGTCCATCTGAAACATACAGCTTAGCTGTTGCAGTCACCATGAGTGTTCGCCATGCCCCATTATTCATCACTTCTATCCCATCCCTTTGCCTTATCAGGCAGATAATCATTTTGATCAAATAACTCATTAATTGACAAATTTTTATAGCGCGGAAGATTGTACGCAAACGGGACATTTAACGCTTTCACAAAATCTTTACAATAGGTGCCATGTTTTTCAACCTTAGAAAAATAGCCCTTAGTCCTTTCATTCGGCTCAACATTCCGCTCTTTACCCGAATTCTTTTTTTGCCCTTCCAACAGACATTTCTGCATCATGTAATGGTAGAGTTCAAAGTAAGAATGAACCTCTCTGATACCATCCATCCATTTGGCAGAATTACGAATCACATTTAAATGTGCAACATTATTTCGGAAAGCCAATATTGACACTTTACAAGCATTATTAATATTTTGGTCCACATACTCTTTTACACGCTTTTTATATCGGATGTTTTTTCTACTGTAAAACAGGCGTGTAAACTCTATCATTCCTTCTCCTTTAGGCAATTTTATTTCATTATTATTATCATCCACCTTTTTCGTTCCCGTTAATAATTCCATACACGCTTTACTGCATTTTGCTAACTGCGAATCTTCTTGTTCATTGTTCATCCAATCCTGTAACAGCAGGAAAGCATCCCGTTCAAAGCAATGAAACGCAATGACATAACGCGCATTCACATTTGTAAGATTCTTCTGTAGCAGGAATAAAACCGTCAAATACAATCCTAAAATGTTTTTTGTTCGTTCTTTTCGAATTTTCTCTTCGCTCGAGATCTTATTTGAGTTTCGTACTGTTTCATACTTTCTTATATCAACTTCACGAATAATATTCGCTAAACTTTCAATTAATTCATCGGCCTGTTTCTGTGCTCCGTCCATCTCTCCCGTACAGCTTTCATAGTATCTAATAAGTTGTGGACGAGGTATTCTCTTAAGAATAAACTTCAACACAGGATTCCCTTCCCGCACGAGTACATTGGCTAACATGCGCACATTTTTAGGATTACTGTATCTCACCAAATATTGAAAGCGGGATGACTGAATCACATTGTTGATGAGAAAATTACGAAATTCATGGTTTTCTTCCATTATCTGCTTTGCATATTCTGCTGCGCCTTCCTCTTTTGAAAGACCGAGTAACACTACAGCGTCCTCCATCAGGACTTTAGGAACATTTGCCATCTCATCCGTCATACGGGCAAAACTATTGATTACGCGTATTTCTTCCGCTATCTCTCTGCTTTTTATGAACATTTGATAATTTTCTCTAAATGAGATGGAAATACCACACTGTTCAGACACCTCAAGAAAGGAAGATATGTTATCAAAACGACTCGCTATCTTTGTAA
>JALEJB010000127.1 GCA_022768825.1 Lachnospiraceae bacterium | reverse complement strand
GGTTACTGATAATATATACGTTACCTGCTTTTCCGTTTTGCAGGTTGGAGATCTCCTCTTTCTTAACAACTACATCAGCAAGCTGCGACTGGAGCTCAAGAATGCGTGCACGCAGAGCTTCCAGCTCATCACCACTTGATGCGTTTGCCTGTTCCGTGAGGGCAGCTATCTGGGTGTGGAATTTAGATTCCTCTTTCTCGATCTTCTTTCGCTCGGCTTCGAGGGCTTTACGTTCCTCAGCCTCCTCGCGCATTTTCTGTCGAATTTCAAGTTGTTCCTGTTTGGCCTGTTCTTTCTTTACATAGTAGTTATATTCGATTTTAACTGCATTGATAAACAGATACTCAATCTCGCCAATGAATTTAGTGAGAGTACCGGCGATACTCTGATTTCCTTCTGCAGCAATCTTTAAATATTTGGCAGTTACTGTTTTTACGTTATCTACAGCTCTGTCAAGCTTGTCATATTTTAAAGCAGTCAAAATGTTTTGAAGTTCTGCCTGCAAAGCAATTACCATAAGATCATAGATCGTGCGGTTGGCTTTGGTCGTATAGCGTGAGGAATAACGGGCAAGCACATCTTTGATTACTTTTTCATTTTCGCGATATGCCTGACGCAGACTCTTCATGTCCATACAGTGGAGCTTCAGCTCAACAGATGGTGCGATCAGATCAAGATCTGCACTATCCTCAGCAGAAATGGAATGAAATGGTTGGCTATCATCCGAATTAAAAAAATTCTCTACGGAGTAATTAATACTTTTGTAGAGTTCCTTTGATCGAGATAGCTTTTTCTGACTGCTTGCAAGTGAGTGTTCAAGCTTAGACTGTTTTTCTTGAAGCGATTCGTTTTCTTCACGTAATTGTGTGATAGTGGAAGTTCTTGAGGTGATTTCAGCCTCAATAGCATCGATCCGTTCCTTTGCCTGATAATATTCAGTGATGCCGCTTTCGTTTGCGCGTCTCGCCATTTCTTCATTTGATGCAAGAAGAACTTCGTTTTCTTTTTTCGATGCAAAAAGAGAAGCAGTCAAATTCTCATTTTCCTGTTTCACACGAATCATCTCAGCATTCGCAGCTCGGAGATCTGCATTTTCTTTTTTGATTTGCGATATGCGAAAGATATCAAATATTCCCACGATAATACCTCCTTAGTATATGAAACTTCATAGTTTAAATGTTATGTCATCCTTAAATGTGAAGTAATTGCTTCAACCACTAAGGCTTCAGTTATTCAAGTTTCTAGAGTAACTGCACCGGAAAGAAAGGGGATGACATAATGCATGATTTAGATGAATACATAATTCTCATCAGAGCAATCGTTGGTCAGCTGATCAAAGCAGACCTGCAACAGCTCCGGAGACTGTATATCTTCATTTCTGAATATGTAAAAGAAGATTAGTCATCTGCAGAGTGATCGCGAAGATCAATGAGCATGCGAGCTTTTTCCTCTAGCCAGATCCAGTCCTCTTCACGAAGTGATGATAGCATTGCTACGAATCGCTTTCGGAATGATGAACTGTCTTCTTTCAGGACGGAAGCGGCCCAACGCATGATCTGATCTTCGCGGTCGACTTCTGAAAACATTTCTCCGGTTCCATTCAAAAGCCATTCTTCATTCACGTTGTATTCACGGCAGATGGATTTCCTCATCTGATCAGTTATTGAGCACTGATCGTGTTCTAACTTAGAAATAGCAGTTTTACCGACACCAATACGATTACCAAATTTTTCAAGTGTAAGACCAATAGATTTCCGGACTTCTTTTAATCGTTCTCCTTGTGTCAAATGCTTAACCTCCTTTCATATATCAGTTTAAATTTGACTAAATCATAACACCAGAATTATTGAAAGTCAAATAAAAGTAGCTTGAGTGGACAAAAAAGTATTGACAATGTAGCGATAGAGGATTATAGTGTTGCTTAAAGATACAAAAAAAGCAAACAGAGAGGTGGTGAGAGGTATGGAGAAAGATAGATGCGATTGTAATTTAACAGATTTGGATGTTAGAAATAGAGAGCATTTAGAACCGGATGAAAAACGTGGAGATATGTTGGAAATATTTAGACGGAAAGTATACCGTATCGCTGAAAGATATGCAGATATGGTAGAGGTACTGCTTATTCAAAATGGCAGTATTTCCGTTGATGAACCGGTAAATGATCAACTGCAGAGTATAAATGAAGGGATTCGTCTGCTGAATCATATTGCAAGTACAATGGAAAGAATTGACCGCTTGCAGGCTGAATCTACAAACGATCAAAAAGGAAATAAAGGGATAGATAATCAGCATTGATCCATAGCATACGGGAGATAGATGCGCAGGAATCTAACGAGAATTAGAGAGGTGGCGAGATTAGATGGTTAAGAGAGATTTGATTGAAATGTTGGAGCAAACAGATTTACCGGATGACGCAGAAGTTAATGTCAGATTTTGCTATAACACAAGCGGAGATACGGATGACGGAGATATCATCGACGTTACCGACGAAGATGGAAAACTTGTGTTAGATTGCTGTACGACAAATGTAAATTGCGATTATTAAACAATTTGAAAAAATTATTTACAGAAGGCCTTAGAGGAATGAGATCAGTGAAAAAAACAAAAGTTTGTACCGCCGCATTGGTGTGCAGAAGGCTATACCAATAACTGGAGAAAATTACATCACTATCCAATGCGAAGAAAATATAAAAAACATCATACATATCCTTGTGATGAACTAAAGAAAGCAGGACTGTGTGATTTTCCGTTTTGTTGATTACATATTTTTTGAGAACCATATCAGAAACAAGAGAGGAGATGACACGAATGGGTGAATTAGTAAACATTCAAAATCAGGACACACGTGAGGCGGAAATCCTCAACACATTTTCATTGCTGCTTCCGCAGATGACTGAGATCGAAAAAGAGAAGCTTCTTGCGTTTGGTGAGGGCATGGTGCTCATGTCCGGGATCATTCGGGGCGAGAAAAATGCAGTGTAGCGAACTTGAAAAGTAGTACAGGAACTAAGTACAAGTTTCTGAAATATTATGAAGGTATAGGAGGAGTGCGATCATGTCCAGATATCCGAAGAAAGCTACATATCGAACATTTGTCAGGGACGCAAAGACTGGCGAGTGGAAACAGATCGAGATCAAGGATATTCCGCATGAAAAGCGGCTTGAGCTCTGGGACAATTTTGCACTCGGCGCCGGTTATCAGAGAGTGAAGGAGTAAACCAGTCGAATACTCGGCTGGTTGGACAAGCTTTTACAAACAAATATACAGTGTTGATCAGGGAGGAAAATGTTTGCCATGAAAATACAGATATGAAGCTCATCTTTGCCTTTCCAATTGTTAGATTATTTCCGCCCTGATGTGCACTGTAGATAAATACCGTGTCAGAATCTGACACGGGTGAATGTATTTGAGGTAGCTAATATGTTGGAATATGGATTGCATGGACGGAAGGAGAAGTATTGATTATGGCAAAAGAAATTAGCGCATGGGTTGCAACAGCAGTTGCAGTGGCTGTAGGAATCGTTATTACCGGATCAGCATGGTGTTTGTGGGCGATGGTTTTCCCTGTGATCGTTTCATTGGGGAACAATGATGATAGTGAAGATGAGATACAGCCAATAGATAAATTGTAACTTTATCGAAGGAAGGTGTAAGAGTGAAAAGCGTTTTAAAATATCCAGGAGCAAAGAATCGTCTTGCACCTTGGATATGTGACTACATACCGAAGCATGATGTTTACTTAGAACCTTTTGCCGGTAGCTTGGCGGTGCTTTTTAATAAGCAGCGTAGTCACATTGAGACAGTTAATGATATTGATGGAGAAATAGTAAATTTCTTCCGGATATTGAGAGATCGAAGTGACGAACTGGAACGTGCAATAGAATTTACGCCATTTTCCCGGTCAGAGTATAAGGCGGCTTATGAAGCACCTAATGATGATCTGGATAGAGCAAGACGATTTGCTGTTAAATGTTGGATGGGATTTGGGTGCGGAAATTTGTACCAGAATGGCTTTAAATCAGGTCAGCAGACTAATTCTCCAAATCCAGCCAGAGCATGGAGTGAACTTCCGGAAACAATGAAACTGGCAACTGAAAGACTAAAGGGGGTTCAGATTGAGAATCTACCGGCCGTAGAACTGATAGAAAGATACAATACAGAAGATGTATTTATCTATGCTGATCCACCATATTTGCACGGAACTAGGAAGAATTATCTTTATAAGTTTGAAATGCAGGATGCCGAACATGAGCAATTATTAAAGGCTCTTGTTAATCATCCTGGGAAAATTCTTCTATCAGGATATGACAACGATATGTATAATGATATGCTTTCGGAATGGCACAAGGTACATAAGGCTACCAGAGCAGAGGGGGGACGTGCGAGGACGGAAACCCTCTGGATGAATTATGAAGCGGAATACTGGCAGATATCGTTAAGCGTGTAAACTGAAATTCGCAGAACAAAATAAGGTTTATACAGAATGGTTAATGCATATGTTGGAAGATGGATTTTATAACATGGACTGTATGGACGGAATGAAAGAGTTTCCGGATAAATATTTTGACCTTGCAATCGTAGATCCTGTATATGGAGACGTGAGTAATGGAGGTTATCTTACAGGAAAATCAAAGTTTTGATTTAGGAATGGAGCGAAAATGATAGACGGAAAATTAGTAGTAGACAATTTCGCCGGCGGTGGCGGAGCTTCTACCGGAATTGAGATGGCAACCGGAATCAGCGTTGACATTGCGATCAACCATGATCCGGAAGCAATTAGGATGCACAAGGCGAATCATCCGAGCACGAAGCATTACTGCGAATCAGTGTGGGATGTAGATCCGGTGGAAGCCTGCAACGGTCATCCGGTAGCGCTTGCCTGGTTCTCTCCGGATTGCAAGCATTTCAGCAAGGCAAAAGGCGGGACACCTGTTGAAAAAGAGATCAGAGGGCTTGCTTGGGTTGCCGTCAAGTGGGCGTCATCCGTAAAACCCGATGTAATCATGTTAGAAAATGTCGAAGAATTTCAAACGTGGGGGCCATTACGAGCAAAGCGGGATGAAAAGACAGGTAGAGTACTGGTAAAAGACTTTAGCGATAGAATTGATATTAATCAGAAAAAAAGAAAACCAAGGCTCAGAGTGGCTGAACCGGGCGAGATCGTACCTTTTAAGCTTCAGGCAATGGAACCTGATCCGAAGCGAAAAGGAAAGACTTTTAGGAAATTTATAAAATCCTTAAAGAATCTTGGGTATGAAGTAGAGTATCGGGAGCTTGTAGCAGCTGATTACGGAGCTCCTACCATGCGTAAGAGATTCTTCTTGATAGCAAGATGTGATGGTAAGCCTATTGTCTGGCCGAATCCAACGCACGCGCCGGCAGATAGTGAATCGGTAAAAGCCGGCTTATTGAAGCCTTATGTCGGTGCATATACACAGTTAGATTTTTCATTGCCGTGTCCGAGCATCTTTGATACTGCGGAAGAAATCAAAGAGAAGTACGGAATCCGGGCGGTTCGTCCGCTGGCACCTAAGACAATGGAAAGGATTGCACGAGGGCTAAAGAAGTTTGTGTTGGAGAATCCGGAGCCTTTTATCATCCAGTGTAATCATGGTGGAGAACGCAGGTCGCAGGATATACGTGATCCTATGCCAACAATCACAGGTAAACACGGATATGGAGTAGTTGAGCCGTATTTAGTACAGATAGGACAGACTGGATTCGCAGCCGACAGAAGCAAAGATGTACGGGAACCGTTGACAACAATCGTCAGTAAGAATGAGCATTGTCTGATAGAACCGAAACTTGCTCCATGTGTAATGTGCAACAATACAAACAACGTCGGCGCAAGCGTGGAAAGTCCACTTCCGACAATAACAACCGGAAACCGGAACTTTGTAGTGGCACCGACACTGATCCAGTACCATTCAGAAACAGCGAACGGGGAAGTGAGAGGGCAGAGATTGGACGAACCAATTATGACCGTAGACGGAACCAATAGATATGGGCTTGTGACATCATTCTTGCACAAATACTATGACGGCGGCTATACCGGTGCAGGAGAAAGTGTAGAGAATCCATTGCCGACAGTTACATCCTGGGATCATAACAGTTTATGTGCCGCAACTATGATCCAGATGAATAACAATTGTTATGGCAGAGACATTACAGAGCCGATACCTACGATCACGTCCGGAGATGGGCACTTTGGAGAAGTCAGAGCCTTTCTGATTAAGTATTATGGTAAAGGAATAGGACAAGACATTGAAGAACCACTTGATACTGTGACTTCTCGTGACCGATTCGGACTTGTGACAATCGAAGGTGTTGACTATCAGATTGTAGACATCGGATTGCGGATGTTGGAACCAAAAGAGCTGTATGGATGTCAGGGATTCCCGGACGATTATATCATCGACCATGATTACACCGGAAAGACATATCCGAGAAGTGAACAGGTCAGAAGATGCGGCAATGCGGTTTGTCCACCGATTCCTGCGGCATTGGTTAGGGCGAATCTTCCAGAGATGTGCAGATGTAAGAGGACTGGAAATATGAAGATAGAAACAGAGCAAACCGGACAGCTCCGGTTTGCATAATGAACACAAATGTGCCAGTGTTATCTAGCGTTTAAATCATCTAAAAGATGTTCTATCTCATCTAGACATGCCCCGCAGATAGTCCCGGCACCTGTTGCATCCTGTATGTCTTTCACAGTGCGAGCACCATTTTTAAAAGCTTCTTTAATTGCTCCGGCTGTGACATCCATGCAGGTACATATTACTTTTTCATCAGACATAGTACAC
>JALEJB010000012.1 GCA_022768825.1 Lachnospiraceae bacterium | reverse complement strand
ATCCTTCAAACCGGCATAATCGATATCGATATAAACCTTCAATGCCTCATAAGTCTCCGTCTGTGTCCAGTAGCTGCCAAAACGCTTCCTGCGAATACTGTCCACCACGGATTTCGGATTATATACATGCGGGACAGACGGAAATGTATAACCGTCATACCAGCTTTGCATCGTATCAAAATCCACCTGATACTGCTCACAAAGCGCACGCACTTCCTCCTCGGTAAACCCGACAAATTCCTGAAAATCTCCCGCATCGATCATGGAGTATTCGTCAAACATATTGAGAGCCGAATGGGTACCATATTTTTTGATCGGCAGAATTCCGGTCATATACGCCAGTGCAACATACGCCTTGTCTTTCAGCAGATTCCGTATAAAATCCAGATACTTTTTCTGGTCATCTGCATTGTAGCTGCGATCTCGCAAAATGCAATCCCACTCATCGATGATGAATACAAAGGCTTCCCCAGTCTCGCTGTAAACATCCTCCAACGCAATGGTAAGCAACCATTCGTCATCCGCGATCAAACCCGGATACTGCTTTTTTAATTCTTTGATCACACGCTTCTGCAAAAAAGAAAGCATCTCTTCCACGGATTCCATCATGCTGAGAAAATCCTGAATATTCAGCATAATGACATTATATTTATTCAGATATTTCTCATAACTGTCACACTTTGCAATCTTGTACGGTGCAAACAATTCTTTAGAATCACAGTTTTTCCCATAATAAGCTGCCAGCATATAAGCAGCCATCGACTTGCCAAACCGTCTGGCACGGCTGATGCAGACAAACTTCTGCGGTGTTTTCAATCGCCGATTGGTCTCCCGAATCAGTTCTGTTTTATCCACATAGATTTCTCCCCGAACAGTCTCACAAAACATATCATTTCCCGGATTCAAATATACACCCATGTTACACATCTCCTCCGTCATAACACATACTATACACCTATTCTCCTGTGAAAAAGGAAAACCAGTATTCCAGGAAGCAGCGACTCTACTTTTCAGTTCTTTCAATCACACAAGTATGCACGTCTTTTATCATAGTCGAGGCCAACAAAAAGCAGATTGCCCTTATAATCTTTCCCAAAGCACTCTTGAAACACTATCTCATGCAATTCATAATAACTGTAATCATCATTTCCATTTCATCAGGCTTCGACTCTGCAATCATAATTGTGAGCGCTACTAAAGTATGATCTTCTATCGTCTTCTCACCATCTACAAACAACACTCCATTTTTATCGAGAAAATATAAAAACATTGTTGCCGCAATTCGTTTGTTTCCGTCCAAAAAACTATGATTTTTGGTGACAAAATATAATAAATGCGCTGCCTTTTCTTCTAATGTTGGGTAAACATCCTTTCCACCAAAAGACTGGTATATATTTCCAATACTACCTTTAAATGAATCATCTTTTTCTTTGCCAAACAGATCTGATTCATCACCAAACCGCATACTGGAAATAACATCCGTACATTCCTCATAAGTTAATACATAGCTAGCTTCTTTTCCTTTCGGTCTTTCCATATTTTGATGATCATAAGCATCCAACAGATCAAGAGCTGTGCTATATTTTTCAATAACTGACAACACTTGTTTACTGTCCAATGAGTTCTGGTTTCGTTTCATAATCTGTATTACCTCACCTAACTGCGCAATACGATTATTATTGACTGCATATCCCTGCAATATGTACTGTTTTAACACAGAGTTCGCCCATTTACGGAATTCTACACCTCGCTTTGATTTTACACGATAGCCAACAGAAATGATGACATCCAAATTATAGTAATCTGTCATATGGGTCTGCATTTTCCCCTCAATTGCACCATGCCTGGTGGTTGTCGCAAATTTTGCGACAACCACCTGCGCATCCAATTCTTCTCTCAAAGCATTATTTATATGTTTTCCAATCGTCTTAACGTCTCTGTCAAACAAATCTGCCATCTGATTTCTATTCAACCACACGGTTTCCTGTTCAACGTCTACCGGAACTGATAGTTTTATCTCCTTGTCGTCTGTTTCAAACAATACAATTTCGTTCTTTTTTTCCATCCGCTTTCCTCCAAAAAAGTAACGTTATCCAGAACTTTTTCTACTTCACTTCATCCTTTGAACTTGAATCTTTCCGCTTCGTCAACCCTTCCATCTTAATCTTATACTCCATCAATCTAAAAAGATACTCCGGCATTTTGCGATTTCCTAATTCCCAATCCTGCAATGTTCGATACGGAATCTCAAAGTATTCACAGAATTCTCTTCTTGTCATTCCTGTACTATCTCTTAATTCTATCAAGTAATCTCGATTATCCATCTAATTCCCCCTTAATTAATGAATTCTATCTCATCGCACATCGCATTGCGTATAAATACATAACTATAATACCATACGCGTTGCGTACTTTCAACCAAAAAAAATTATAAATGATTGCATTACAAGAGGCATGGTATAAAACCATGCCTCAAAGATTCATTTCATTTTATTTTTCCAAAGTTTCCAATGTAAGTTTTGGCTTTGGATAAGCTGTTATAATAGGTTTCATTCCAGTTCCTGTCTGTCACACGAAGAAAATTTATTCCCGATTTCTTTTTCAAAATGGCCACATTGTTTTTTGCTGTCATCATTTTTTTTACGTTTCACCTGTTCGAGATTGATCTGTTGCAACTCATCCAGATCCATGTCTTTTTCGTTTCTTACTACTTCTCCGTTTGCTCGATCACACAGTCGTGCTTTTTCGTCTTTTTATCATAATTGATTCCGACAAGGAGTAAATTCCCTTTATAATCTTTCAGACTATCCGCATATTTTTTCTCCCGGATCTGTGCGAGCGCGCCATCTGCAGAAGCATCACATTTCAGTTCCACAACCATCGCCGGTTTGTCGGAAAATCTCTTTGGAAGAAATACAATATCCGCAAAGCCTTTACCCGTGGGCATTTCCCTGATTTTCTTGTAATCCTTCATGGCACTGTAGTATGCAATCGCAATCACGCAGCTCAAGGAATTTTCGTCATTGTATGTCAGGATCGACGTGTTTTCCATATGCGCAGCGTCAAGTAGTTTTGCCACCGTCTCTGTGTCACCATCCCAGGTTGCCCGAAGCAGTCGGTTGGATGTGTCCAATGCTGTCGCAATCTCTTTCCAGTGATCTCCGGTGACGGCATTTCGGATTATATATATGTGGAACGTATGGAAATGTGTAGCCGTCATACCAGCTTTGCATGGTATCGAAGTCCACCTGATACTGTTCACAGAGGGCACGCACCTCCGTCACAAAACATACAACTACACATCTTTTCACCTGTGTAAAAGTAAAAACTGCCATACCAATCCTTTTGATCAGTATAGCAGTTTTCTACTTAGAATAAAACCATTATTTCGGGCATCAATTCGTTGAAAATATTTTACTTAATCTACCCATTTTATTTTTCCAAAGTTTCCAATGTAAGTTTTGGCTTTGGATAAGCTGTTATAATAGGTTTCATTCCAGTTTCTGTCTGTCACACGAAGAAAATTCATTCCCGATTTCTTTTTCAAAATGGCCACATTGTTTTTTGCTGTCATCATTTTTTTACGTTTCACCTGTTCGAGA
>JALEJB010000228.1 GCA_022768825.1 Lachnospiraceae bacterium | reverse complement strand
ATTGACATTTCCTTTCAACCGTCGGAATTGTCAAAAATTATCCTGATCTTGTTTTTTGCATTCTTTTTCCAGAAGTACAAAGAGCAGATCAATACATTAAAGATTCTGATCTTGTCCGCAATACTGGTAGGATTTCCGTTGGTTCTGGTATTAAAAGAACCGGATCTGTCAACTACAATTGTTACCGCATTAATTTTCGTCTCCCTCTTGTTTATTGCGGGATTAAGTTATAAAATAGTGATAGGTGGGCTGGCAGTAGTGATACCGGCATTTTTTGTCGTGCTGTATCTGGCATTACAGCCGGATAAATCTACCCTGCTGGGATACCAGAGCAGACGAATCCTCGCCTGGCGTTATCCGAAATTATACCCGGACGATGCGCTTCAGACGCAGAATTCGATGATGGCGATCGGTTCCGGACAATTGTGGGGCAAGGGCTTATACAACAACGATGTGACTTCTGTAAAAAATGGTAACTTTATTGCGGAGGCGCACACCGACTTTATTTTTGCCGTTGTCGGAGAAGAGATGGGATTTATCGGTACGGCAATTGTAGTGATTCTATTGCTGCTGATCGCATTGGAATGTCTGCGCATAGCAAAACACGCGCAGGACTTATCCGGAAAATTGATCTGCTGCGGGATCGGTTCGCTGATCGCCTTTCAATCATTTGTCAACATTTGCGTAGTTACCGGACTGTTTCCGAATACCGGAGTGCCGTTGCCTTTTGTCAGCTCCGGCTTGACATCGCTGGTCACAAACTTTGTAGGAATGGGAATTGTATTAAATATTGGCTTACAGCCTAGAAAATATGGATCGGGGGATATGACATGAATATAGGTTTAATCGCGCATGACTCAAAGAAAAAACTGATGCAGAATTTCTGTATTGCTTATCGGGGAATTCTCAACAAAAATACATTATATGCAACCGGTACAACCGGACGCCTGATTGAAGAGGTTGCTAATTTAAGCATCCATAAATATCTGGCAGGTCCTTTGGGCGGAGATCAGCAGATGGGAGCTCAGATCGAAAACAATGAACTGGATCTTGTTATTTTTTTACGGGAGCCATTGTCACCAAAGTCGCATGAGCCGGATGTCAGCAACGTGGTGAGACTTTGCGACATGCATAACATTCCGTTGGCGACCAATCTGGCAACAGCAGAGCTGTTGATCCGTGCATTAGATAGAGGAGATCTTGACTGGCGTGAGATGTATAAGTAAGAAAAAGTCGATCATATTTGTGCTTTGCATGACATCCGCACTTCTATGCGGATGTGGGAAAAAGATTGAAATTTCAGACCCTTTTGAACTGACAAATTCAGCAACCAATATCACACCTCTTGAAGTGTCCGAATTTACCGGTTCTTCCGGCAATCTTCATTATTTTGCCGAGAATTTATGTGTGGCAGAGGATCAGCAGACGAAATCGGATGCTGTGACCGATTCGGTGGCAGAAGCATTGGGTGTATTTCTGCCGGATCGCGGCGAGATCACATACCAGAAAAATCTCTATGAAAAGATCTATCCTGCCAGTACGACAAAGGTTCTGACCTGTTATATTGCACTGACATACGGCAATTTAGATGATATTGTCACAGTCAGTGAGCATGCAGTTGACCAGCCTGGCGATTCCTCTGTATGTAATCTGCGGGCAGGAGATCAGATCAAACTGTCTGATCTGTTATATGGTCTTATGCTCAGAAGCGGTAATGACGCCGCGATTGCCATCGCAGAACATATCAGCGGAAGTGAAGAAAATTTTGCTGTTCTCATGAATGACACGGCAAAACAGTTAGGAGCTACCAATTCGCATTTTGTCAATCCAAATGGCTTACATGATGAAGATCATTATACCTGTGCATATGATCTGTATCTGATCTTCTCACAGGCGATCTTAAATGAACAGTTCCGGTCTTATATTTCGACCAACAGTTTTACGTCCAACTATGTGGACGCATCCGGCAATGAAGCGAGTCAGACCTGGTCCAATACCAATAAGTATCTGACCGGGGAAGTCAGTGTACCGGACGGGATCACAGTGGTAGGCGGCAAAACAGGCACCACCAATGCAGCCGGATACTGCCTGATTCTGTATAGCATGAATGCAAATAATGAACCGGTGATCTCGGTTGTGATGAAGTCTGATGCAAGAAGCAATTTGTATTATGTGATGAATCAGATGTTGAGTAATTTCTCTGGGTAGCATTTGATAAATTATGACAAAATTTTCCGAAAAAAACACACTTTATATGTTGAAATGTCATACAAAGTCATTTATAATTATTTTATAATAATTACTGCTTTAGAACGTTTACATGAAAGCAGAGGTTTAGGAGGAGAGAACTATGGTAGAAATTATTGCTGGTGAAAAAGGAAAAGGTAAGACAAAATATCTTTTAGATAAGGTAAATGATTCGGTGAAGGCAGCATCCGGTAACATCGTTTATCTTGATAAAAGTCAGAAACATATGTATGAATTGAACAATAAGGTTCGACTGATCAATGTGACAGATTTTCCGATCACCAATTGCGATGAATTTTTAGGTTTTATTTGTGGGATTGTATCACAGGATCACGATTTACAGGAGATGTATTTAGACAGCTTTTTGACAATTGCAAGTATTGCTGACGGTCAGATCAATCATGCGATCGAGAAACTGGATATTATCAGTGAAAAATACAATGTAAAATTTATTTTAAGTGTATCAAAGAACGAATCAGATTTACCTGAGTGTGCAAAAGCAAAAATCATCATATCTCTCTAATTAAATCGAATTCATTTGTACATAACAAAGGTGCCTTTAGACAAGAAAGGCACCTTTCTTTACGAAATCATGTTATGACAAATTTGGTTAGAATTCGCGAATTCTGCCATATGTGCTGATACAATAGATTCCGGCAATTCCAACAAGCGCGTACACGATTCTGGAAAGCCATGACATAGAGCCAAATAAAAACGATACAAGATTAAATTGGAAAAAACCAATTAAGCCCCAATTGATGGCTCCGATAATTACCAATGATAACAGGGTATAATCCCAGACTTTTGAATTCATAGATTCAACCTCCTTTTTCAACTATTATAGGCAGATTTTTATATTTTATACAAAAATGTGTCAGTATCTCAACAAAAACAGGCAATACATAGAAAGAAGATTATGAAAAATTCAAATAAGATCGTACGATATCCGAAAACACTCAATTTGAATATTGGAGTACTTTTTTTTGCAATTATATTTTTATATCTGATGTATAATGTATATGCATATATGACGACAAAGCATATTTCATTTTATGAAGTGACAGAGGGTAGTATCAAATTGCAGACTGCATATACCGGTCTTGCTTTGCGTGAGGAAAACATCGTATTCTCGGATACGGATGGCTATATCAATTACTATTTGAGAGATAACTCCAGGGCAAAGAAGGGATCATTGATCTGTTCTGTAGATGAAAACGGAGATATTGCAAACCAGATTTCCACGGCCACTGCGGCGAACAATTCATTGGACAGTGCTTCCTATGATTCTTTGATTGATGAGATGAAGGATTACAGCAATGCATATTCCAATATGACATTTTATAATAGTTATATTTTTAAAGAAGATTTAAAAGCGGAATTAATGGAAGCGGTAAACTTAAGCGCATTGAATTCCATGTCCGGATATGCAGCCAATGCCAGTGAAGATCATACGTTTCACCTGGAATATGCAAATGAACCGGGCATTGTTGCCTATTACGCGGACGATTATGAACTGGTTACTACCGATAATTTTACTCCGGGCATGCTGAGCGATAGCACCTATCAGAAAAATAATCTGAAATCCAATAACAAAGTCGCCATCGGTGACCCTTTGTATAAGCTGATCACAAGTGAACAATGGAATCTGGTCTTTGAAATTGACGAGACCCTGAGTCAGCTGATGAAGGATGATTCTGTCGTACGTGTCCGCTTCAAAGCCGATGAGACAACATCCTGGGCCACCTATGAAATCCGAAACATCAACGGACAAAAATATATGATTCTTACATTTAATAATTCCATGATCCGATATGCCTCCATGCGTTTTCTCGATATTGAATTGATTTTGGACAAGCAGGACGGACTCAAAATATCAAACGATTCTATCGTTGAAAAAGAATTTTATAAGGTTCCGCAAAATCTGTTTATCAAGGGTGGGAATTCCAACAGTCTTGGAATACTGCTCTATACCACAGACGATAAGGGTGAAACGGTACAGAAATTCGTTGCAACAGACATCTATGATTCGGACGATGAAAATTATTATATCAGCGAAGAAGAGGTGACTGCGGGAACCAAAATTGCGAATCCGACTGGTGGCGACTCTTATATCATCAGCGACAGTAAAACATTACAGGGTGTATACAACATCAATAAAGGATATGCCGTATTTCGTGTGATCAATATTCTGTATCAAAACGAGGAATATACGATTGTGGCGAAAAATACGCCATATGGAATTTCTTTATACGATCACATTGCGCTGGACGGTTCCAGCTGCGAAGAAGGACAAATTATCAGATAGGAGATATAGAAAGATGTTAAAAGACAATTATGAAGCGGTAAAAAACAATATCGAACAGGCATGTATGCGTTCCAATCGCGACCTTTCAGAGGTTACGCTGATCGCTGTCAGCAAGACCAAGCCGGTTCCTATGCTGCAGGAGATCTACGATGCCGGAGCAAGAGATTTTGGCGAAAACAAAGTACAGGAGCTTTGTCAGAAATATGAGGAGCTGCCACAGGATATCCGATGGCACATGATCGGACATTTACAGCGCAATAAGGTAAAACAGGTCGTCGGAAAAGCAGCTTTGATCCATTCCGTTGATTCCTACCGTCTGGCACAGGAAATCAGTTTACAGGCGCAGAAGCAAAATATCACCGTTCCGATTTTAATTGAGGTCAATATTGCAAAAGAGGAGAGCAAATTCGGAATTGCCAAAGAAGATACCATCCAGCTTGTAGAAGAGATCGCTGAACTGCCGAACCTGACGATACAAGGCTTAATGACGATTGCACCGTTTGTGGATGATCCGGAAGACAATCGTCTTTATTTCCGTGAAATCAAGCAATTATCTGTTGACATCAAAAACAAAAACATTGATAATGTAACTATGGATGTGCTGTCAATGGGCATGACAAATGATTATGAGGTTGCCATTGAAGAAGGCGCGACCATCGTACGTGTCGGCACCGGCATATTCGGAGCACGAAATTATAATATCTAGCAGGGAGTGAAAAGTCATGGGATTTTTTGATGGATTTTTAAATAAAATGCTTCTTCCTTCTGAGGATGAAGATTACGATGATTATGATGACGATTATGAAGAGGAAAAACCGGCAAAGAAACAGCAGGCTTCCTCATTGACAGACACAAAAAAAGCAGAGTCGGAACCGACTGCATTTGCACGTCCGAAGGAGAAGAGTCCGAACAAGATCACACCAATGCGTTCGTCTTCCCGTAAAGCGCAGAATATCGGCATGGAAGTATGTGTGATCAAACCCACATCCTTCGAGGATGCCAGAGAGATTACGGAGACACTTTTGGCAAATCAGACAGTCGTACTCAACGTCGAAGGACTGGATGTAGATATCGCACAGCGTATCATTGATTTCACTTCCGGTTCCTGCTTTGCAATGAACGGCAATTTGCAGAAAATATCAAATTTTATATTTATTATTACACCTGAGAATGTTGAGATTTCAGGTGACATTCAGAATCTTGTAGATTCATTCAGTTTTTAATTTTAATAGGATAAGAGGAAAATATGAATACTACTTCACCTGACAGATTGATGAAACGATTTGAGGATTTGTCAAGACAGGCCAATCAGAGAGGTTATGTTACATATTCCGACTTTTTATCTCTTCATGAACAGAATATACTGTTTCAGGTAAAAAATAAGCTGGCTACAGAAGTTCGCTTAGCCGGAGGTTATGAATTTGCAGAGCGTCAATTGGCAGCATTTGTTCCGACTGATGCTCTTGTATTTTATTCAGATAAAAAAATGTCACAAGCAGAAGCATTTCCGATTTGTTGTATCCGCATACAACCGTTGTATCCGAAGTTTGCAGAAAAAATTGGTCACAGAGATATTCTGGGAGCACTCATGAGCCTGGGGATCAACCGCGGCAAGCTGGGAGATATCATTGCCAATGATGAGGATCTGCTTGTATTTGTTGAAGAGAGTATGGTCGATTATATCATGCAGGAGCTGACAAGTATCAGGCATACGATGGTGACATTGTCTGTGGAGACGAACGCAAAAGGCTATCAACCCCGTTTGGAATATCATGAGACCGTCATTTCATCCAATCGTTTGGATGCAGTGATTGCAGGTATCACGAGGCTGTCACGATCGAATGCGATGAAGCTGATCATAGAAGGAAAAATCTTTATCAATGGACAGGAATGTCAGAATCACACCTACGAATGCAAAGAAAATGATCAGATCAGCATCAGAGGCTTTGGCAAAATACGTTTTAGCGGAGTACTGGGCACAACGAAAAAAGACCGTACCAAAATTGGTTATGAATCGTTTATCTAAAGAAGGAGGCTATCATGAGCACAAAAGATCTAACCGTACATTACGAAGGCAGAGAATGCTATCATATAATACTTACAACAGACTTCTCCTTGCTGACTTCACAGCTTGAAAAGGCAGTTGGAGAGGATAAAAGCAAGAAAGTATGCATCGTATCTGATTCCAACGTGGCAAATTTATACATTAATAATTTGAAAGAAATCTTAGAAAATGCATATCCGATTGTCGAAACCTTTGTTTTTCCTGCCGGAGAACAAAGTAAAAATATAGACACTGTGCAGAAATTATATGAGCATTTGATTTTAAACCATTTTGACCGTCATGATTTTCTGATCGCACTGGGCGGCGGAGTAGTGGGAGACCTTACCGGATTTACCGCAGCGACCTATCTGCGTGGAATTGACTTTGTTCAGGTGCCGACATCGTTACTTGCGCAGGTGGATTCTTCGATCGGAGGTAAGACCGGCGTCGATTTTCAGCAGTATAAAAACATGGTAGGAGCTTTTTTCCAGCCAAAGCTTGTGTATATGAACATGGAAGTATTTGACACACTACCGAAGGAACAGTTTGCAAATGGAATGGCGGAGGAGATCAAGCATGGATTGATCAAAGACAAGGCATATTATGAATATATCCGCGATTATAGCAATGAGATCAAAGAAAAAAATCCGGAAACGATGATTGAGCTATTGAATATCGGCTGCAATATCAAACGTGTCGTTGTCGAAAATGACCCGAAAGAAAAAGGAGAGAGAGCACTGTTAAATTTCGGTCATACGATCGGTCATGCAATTGAGAAGCTTTCTGATTTTGGTCTGTATCACGGACAATGTGTGGCACTCGGAATGGTTGCGGCAGCATATTTGTCTTGTAAAAAGGGATGTATTACAAAAGAAGAACTGCTTGATATTGAGCAGACGATCCGCTTGTATGATCTGCCGATCCGCATTCAGGGATATGATAAACACGAGATTTTACAGACAACCAAATCCGACAAAAAAATGATTGGAAATCAGATCAAATTTACGTTATTGAAAGAGATCGGCAATGCCTATTCGGATCTGTCACTGACTGATGCGGACCTGCTCGAAGCCATTGATTATGTATTAAACTAAGATGAAGAGAGAATACTTGACATGAAAACAAAGTCGAATAAATTAAAACAAGCTTTTATATTTATGTTTTTTGTTGCAATACTTGTGTTTATTGATCAAATCACCAAATATTTTGCTGTTTGCAGTTTAAAAGAAGATGGTCCTTTTGTGATCTTAAAGGATGTTTTTGAACTTCGCTATCTGGAAAACACAGGTGCTGCATTCGGAATCATGCAGGGAGGGAAAGTATTATTTTTATTGATCACGATTGTTATGATCGGATTCATTTTGTATGTGTATTTCAAACTGCCGGCAGAAAGAAAATATCATGCGCTTCGTGTCATCTGTATGGTGATCGAAGCCGGCGCAATCGGAAATATGATCGATCGGCTCCGTCAGGATTTTGTCATTGATTTTTTCTATTTCCGATTGATCAATTTTCCCATTTTTAACGTTGCGGATATTTATGTAACTGTTTCCGTGTTTTGCCTGATCATTTGTTTCTTATTTTATTATAAGGAAGAAGATCTTGAAATGATCTACAGTGATATTTTTCCATGGCACACGAAAAAGAATGAAGAGAAGAAAATTTAATTGCTATGAATCAGACAGTTATCGATCTTGAAGTTGAAATTGAACATGAAGGAGAACGTCTGGATAAATATCTGGCGTTAATTTATCCGGATCAATCGAGAAGTTATTTTCAAAAAATCATTAAAGATGGCAATGTAACCATTGACGGAAAAGCATTGAAAGCCAGCTATCGGATGTCAGAAGGCGATATCGTGACGGTTGTCCAGCCGGAAGCGAAGAGTATTGAAATTCTTGCCGAAGATATTCCGTTGGATATCTTATATGAAGATAGGGATCTGCTTGTAGTCAATAAGCCCAAGAATATGGTGGTACATCCTTCTGCGGGACATTACAGCGGGACACTTGTAAATGCAATCATGTATCACTGCAAGCATGACTTAAGCGGGATCAACGGCAGCATCCGACCGGGTATCGTTCATCGCATCGATAAGGACACGACCGGATCGCTGATCATCTGCAAAAATGATCATTCCCATGTCCACATTGCCGAGCAGATTAAGAATCATTCCTGCAACCGCAAATATCTTGGTATTGTGATCGGCAATCTGAAAGAGGACAGTGGTACGATAGAAGGTGCGATTGGTCGCGATCCAAAGGACCGCAAAAAAATGGCGATCAATGAGCAAAATGGGAAACCGGCCATCACGCATTACCGGGTTTTGGAGCGTTTTGGCAACTACACATATGTGGAATTTACGCTGGAGACGGGCAGAACCCATCAGATCCGCGTTCATCTGGCAAGCATCGGACATCCATTACTCGGAGATGAAATTTACGGTGGTAAAAATGCAGGTGGCAAATTTCATTTACAGGGTCAGACCTTACATGCATATTGCCTGACCTTCATTCATCCCACAAGCGGTGAGACGATTCATGTGGAGGCGCCACTGCCGGAATATTTCGAAAAATTGTTAAAAAATCTGCGATTGCAAAGTGTTCAAGCCCCTCAGGATTGAGGGGATGGGGGAGTTGATGTGGGCTTGCCCACTTTATTCCATATTTAATGCTTGAAATAGTCAGAAAATTTCTGCGCAAACTATACAAAATTCTTACATTATGTTATACTATGTCCAGAGGATTGTACTTCTTCCTCTGGATTTTTACATTTAAATACTAGTTTTAATTATGTAGAAAGGGTGTGTTTTTATGGATAAAAAGGTTATTTTTACGATCGGACGAGAATTTGGAAGTGGGGGAAAAGATGTAGGAGAGGCACTGGCAAAACGGTTAGATATTCCATTTTATGATAAAGAGCTTTTGTCAAGAGCAGCTTCCGAGAGTGGATTGTGTGAAGAGATTTTCCATTTGCAGGATGAGAAACCCACAAGCAGTTTTTTATATTCGCTGGTGACAGATACATATTCCTTTGGAAATATCCATAATAATGCTTATATGGATATGCCTTTAAGTCAGAAGGTATTTTTAGCACAATTTGATTCCATCAAAAAAATTGCTGCAGAAGGTTCTTGTGTCATCGTCGGACGATGTGCAGACTATGCATTATCGGAACTGGATTGTCTTGTAAAGATTTTTATATTCGCAAGCAAGCCTTACCGAATCGAAAGAGTCAGCCGTGATTTAAATATTCCGGAAACAAAAGCAAAGGATCTGATTCATCGTACGGATAAACAACGCGCAAATTATTATAATTTCTATACAAATAAAAAATGGGGGGATTCCCGAAGCTATGACATCTCCTTAAACATCGAAAAAATAGGTATTGATGGCTGTGTAGATATGATCTTGAAATTTGCAGGACTGACAGAATAACTGTGTGCCAGGCTTCACGTACGTTTGGCTTGAAGCGGAACAATTTCATAATTTGCAGATCAAGTGCCGGGGTGCGATTCTTTGAGTCGCATCCCTTATTTTATCTCAGTGAGCGTACAAACTTCTTTGCATCATACAGGTCGAACATCACATTTCCTGAAAAGTTTCTTGACAAAAATATGGGATAGTGTGATAATGTTCTTGTATATAGCACAGCGATAAATCTCAATTTAACGTCGTGCAAGCAGTGTGATATTTAATGATAAAATATACAGAAAAACCTTGTAAAATCAGGTATTGGGGTTTTTCAAGCGTAATTTATATGATCATATCGACATTTTTAAACCTGATATTTGGAGGAAATATTCTATGGGAATTGAATCACAGTTTTACAAAGAAAAACAATTGAATCGCAAGAAAAAACTACGGGAACTGGAAAAAGAACTTCCACCATATGTGATTCCTTATCTGGATGATAAAGAATTGACTTCACAGATCAATACAGTCATTGCATATACATACGATCTGCTTACCTTTTTCCGGTTTTTAAAAGAGAAAAATCCGTTGTTAAAAAATACTGCAGTCAAGGATATTCCGATTGAAATTTTAGAACAGCTTAACTTCAGCGATATCAATGATTATCAGAAGTTCCTTTCATTGAATGATGAAGGTGAATACCATAATAACGAAGAACGTGCCATTGCACGTCGTATGGCGCCGTTACGCGGTTTTTTTGCCCATGGATGCCTGAATCATTACTTAAGCAATGATCCGACGCTTGGAGCTGCAAAACGCAAGAAAATGCCGAAGAAAGACATCATTCGATTAGATCGGGATGAAGTCCATGAAATCATCAATGTTGTTTCAAAAACGAATTTAACGACGTCCGAACACCAACGGAAAAGCTGCGAACGTACCCAGTTAAGAGATACTGCGATCATCACTTTGCTCTTAAATACCGGTATTCGTGTATCGGAATGTGCCGGATTAGATTTGGATGATATGAATTATCACGATAACTCGATCCGAATCGTACGGAAAGGTGGATCGGAAGCACATCTGTATTTTAATGATGATGTGCTGATGGCAATCTCCAACTATGTTGAAAATGAGCGCCCTCTCCTGCTCGGACCGGATTCAGACGAAAAGGCATTATTTATCTCACAAAAGAAAAATCGGCTAAGTGTCCGGGCAATTGAAGCGATGGTCAAGAAATTTGCCATTCAGGCTGCTCCGGGTAAGAAAATCTCGCCCCATAAGATGCGAAGTACCTATGGCACCGAATTGTATCGTGATACCGGTGATATCCGTCTAGTTAGTGACGTTCTCGGTCATAAAGATATCAATACGACAGCCAAACATTATGCGGCCATGGAGGAAGATCATCGTCGCATGGCCGCACGGGTGGAATTATATAAAAAAGATCATGACAAATAATATAATAACTGAGAACGGTTGCAGCGCAACATCTACCATGTATGCAAATGCGCATCCTTTTTTTAGCAGATTTCTGCCGAATCCAGAATAATTGTAAACGGTCCTTCGTTGACCAGGCTTACCTGCATATCTGCGCCAAATGCTCCGGTCTGTACCGGAAATTCTTTCTGACATTCCGCTATGATATACTCATACAGATCATTGGCAAGTGTGGGATTTCCGGCTTTGGTAAAAGAAGGCCGATTTCCTTTTTTACAGTCTGCATATAACGTAAACTGACTGACAAGAAGCAAGCTTCCATTGACATCCCGAAGCGACAGGTTCGTCTTCCCATTCTCATCCTGAAAGATGCGAAGCCCCAGCATTTTTTTTATCATTTTATCAGCGATAGCTGTTGTATCATCCTCTGCAATACCGATCAAAACAAGAAATCCTTTTTCGATTTGACCGATCACTTTTTCTTCCACAGTGACAGATGCACCGGAAACTTTCTGTATTACAAAACGCATATGATGTTTCTCCTGTTTATATACAAATTAATATCTGAGTTTGAGAAGAAGCTTCCCCTTTCAAAAAGTCAGACGTCCATGGTCCTCGTCGTCCACAAACTATAAACAGCTTACAATAAATTGGTCTTATATGCAACTTTTGTAAAGAAAAAACTGCTAATAAATAGCAGTTCTTCGAGGGAAGTTGTATATCGTATAAGTATCCGAATTACAAAAATTACAAATATGTCTGTACCGGAACAATCAGATAGGAACCGGCTTTCAGATCATCCGTATGAAGATCATTTAAAGCTTTGATCTCATCTATATACGAAATAACATCACCATCGGAACAATTTGTCTCCGCAATACTCCATAAACTCTCGCCCTCTGCAATTCGCACACTGGTATAGGTAATAGATTGTTTATTAGCTGCAGCCTGGGCATTCTTGGTTGAAAAAAACAAGCTGACAGTAAAGGAAATTAACAGGATTGCAATGACAATTCCAATAATATAAATATATCTTCTGAGTTCTGTTTCGTGGCTGACGGTTCTGTTTTTCTGTGTATGTACTCTTGTATTCATCTGTGTGTTCATAAGCTGCCTCCCTGTATCATATCATGCCAAATATATGTTCGCAAACATTTGTTCTGAATTCAATATAACATCCAAACATTTGTTTGTCAACAGAAAAGTCGAACAAATTTTCGGAATATATGTTTGCTTTTTACGTTCTGATATGATAGAATTATTTTAAACAGAACGTATGGTTGATCAAACGATTAACGGTTCTATCTTTGATCGATAGATAATTATGATTGATGATTATGATGAATGGAGGAACTTGATCATGGCAAAGGGCAAAATCAGTGATAAACAGCGCGAAATTTTAGAATATATGAAAGAACAGATTCTTCAGAAGGGTTATCCGCCTGCTGTACGCGAAATCTGTCAGGCAGTGAACTTAAAGTCTACTTCTTCCGTTCACTCTCACCTGGAGACACTGGAGAAAAACGGATATATCCGTCGAGACCCGACCAAGCCTCGCGCAATAGAGATTTTGGATGATGATTTTAATCTTACCAGACGCGAAGTGGTAAATGTTCCCATCATCGGACAGGTTGCTGCCGGAGAACCGATCCTGGCTGAGCAGAACATTCAGGATTACTTTCCGATTCCTGCTGAGATGATGCCGAATGCTGAGAGCTTTATGCTTAAGGTAAAAGGGGAAAGTATGATCAATGCGGGAATTTTAAGCGGAGATACCGTTTTGGTTCAAAAACAGAACACTGCCAGAAACGGTGATATGGTTGTTGCGTTGGTTGACGATTCTGCAACGGTGAAGACGTTCTACAAGGAGGACGGGCATTTTCGTCTTCAGCCGGAAAATGATACCATGGATCCGATTATTGTTGAAAACTGCGAAATCCTTGGAAAGGTATTCGGTGTGTTTCGTTTCTTTTAATCATTTGTGTAAACAAGAAAAATAAGATACATATGAGATACACTTGAATCGATGATGACATTAAAGTGATCCGTCCACTGATTGATGATATGGTAATAAAAAAGGTAGTGATGCCGCTCTGTTCATGAGCTTTTATCGCTACCTTTTCTATTTCATATTTAATTTTATAGAAACGCTTTCTTATATTGTTTCCGGATCGACCTCTACTCCATCCTTCCAGATACGCTCTAAGTCATAGAAGAGACGATCTTCCTTAGAGAATACATGCACGATGATATCGCCGTAATCCATCAAAATCCAGGTCGAATTGCGGTTGCCCTCTGTCTGCTTTAACTCACACCCTGCCTTATATAATTCCTCATCAACTGCGTCACACATCGCCTGAAGCTGATTCTGGTTGGCTCCATCTGCAATAATGAAATAATCTGCAATTGGTGACACTTCACTGATATCAATGATCTTGATATTTTCTCCTTTTTTATCCGCCAATGCATCGTATGCAATCTTTGCATATTTTTTACTGTCTGACATATTTGATTCCTCCTTATTTTGAACAGGTTATCAGGTCAAAGCCCGATAACAACACTTATTTTTGATTCATGTAATAATCATAGGTTTTCTTTGTCATTGGATCAATGGCTTTCGGTGATCCATTTAAGTAGTTTAATGTATCTTCCAATATCATAGAAACTGCCTTCTCGGTGTCCTGAAAGGCCATCTGTCGGATCTCGCCTAAACGCCTTGCTTTGTCTCTGTGAGGTTCGATGTAATCCGATATAAAGACGATCCGGTCTAGTAAGTTCATAGCCGGTTCTCCTGTTGTATGACAGCTGATCGCGTGACATATTTCCGGATTTTCCACATGATATTTTTCTTTTGCGAGAACAGCGCCAAGCTTTGCATGGATCAAGGCTGTATTTTTCTTTTCAAAATCAGTCAGTTCAACTCCGTATTTTTCACAAAGCTCAAATTTTTTTTCGTCTGAATAACATTTTGCACAGTCATGTAACAGCCCGGCTGTCAAAGCCATGTTCAGATCAAGACCATAGTTCATCGCAAGAGCACCTGCGGTATACATCACACCCAGCGTATGCTCGTAGCGATAATGATCCAATTTTTTTTGCATCTTTTCCTGTAATTTAATGATATATGCATCCATATTTTTTCCTTCTTTCCTCTCATACGAGAAGACACCCGCTTCCATCATGGTGAGTGAAAAACAAAATGATTTCTATTATGCTTGATGCAAATTATGTTTGATACAAATGGTGTGACCGGATATATTCGATCACGGCATCCGGAAGCTGATATCGAACCGTTTTTCCCTGAGCAATTCGATCACGTAATTCACTGGATGACACTGAGAAATTCGGTGTCTCTAAAAATACGATCTTTGCGCCAAAGGATTGATAGTTTTTGGCGTATTTCTTTAACTGATCCATATCATTATCGTTTCGAATCGCAACAGCCAGTGTTGCATACTGACAGATGATCTCAGGATAATACCAGGTCTCAAATTTTTCCAGAGAATCACCGCCCATAATAAAGAAAAACTCATGTTCCGGGTAATGTTCATGCAACCATTCCAGTGTCTGATAGGAATAACTGATTCCTGAACGTTCGATTTCCAATGTATTGATCTTAAAATACGGATGATTCTGTATAGCCAGTTCCACCATTTTGATACGATCATCCGCATCATCGGTATGCTCACTGACTTTAAAGGGCGAGCTGTGATTTGGAATAAACCATACCTCATCCAGATGTAATTGTTCTCTTGCATTTTCAGCAATGATCAGATGTCCATAATGAATCGGGCGAAAGGTTCCGCCCATCAGACCAATTCGCATAGCATGTTCCTTTTATTTTGGCAATACAATTTTCGGATTTTTTTTGTTCGGACGATACAGTACGATCTTCTTTCCAATCACGATTACCACATTGGAATGGGTACGCTCTGCCATGATCTCAGCCAGTTCTCTTGGATCATCCATACAATTTTTTAAAACAGAAAGCTTGATCAGTTCCCTTTTTTCAATGGCATCATCCACAGCTTGTACCATTGCCGGGGTAATGGACGATTTTCCGATCTGAAAAATGGCATCTTCTGCACTTGCAAGGCCTTTTAAATAAGATCTTTGTTTACTTGTAAATTCCATTCTATTCTCCTTTTTATAAAACAAAAGTATAGTTTTACTTATAGTAGTCGAAACTCAATCCATACATGCGAACCGTATCACCATCCTGAATGCCTAAAGCTTCCAGTTCCTTTAAGATTCCTTGTTCCCGTAAAAATTTCTGGAAAAACAAAAATCCTTTTTCGGATTCAATATTGGTATAACCAAGCATCTTTTCGATTTTTGGTCCTTCTACCACATATTCATTTGCCTTCTCGTCATAGGCAGCTGTAAATGCTTCTGTTTCAAAGATATGAAGTTCCGGAAAATATTCCTGTTCATAGACGATTGGTGTATCATCCATCTCACCAAGCATCTGATGGACATCTGAAATCAGTTCCTTGACACCCTGACCGCTGACTGCCGAGATCGGATATACCTTTAATCCGTCCTTCTCAAATTCGGCGCGGAGTGCCGCAATTGTTTCGTTTTCATTCTCATAAAAAGCATCGATTTTGTTTGCGGCAATGACCTGTGGCTTTTTTAATAATTCCGGATTAAATTCTGCCAGCTCCTGATTGATGGCCTTGATGTCTGCGATCGGATCACGCCCCTCTACGGATGCGGCATCTACCATATGGATCAACAATTTACAGCGCTCCACATGCTTTAAAAATTCATGACCAAGTCCGATTCCCTCAGATGCACCTTCGATCAATCCCGGAATATCCGCAATGACAAAACCGTCTCCCCAGCCCATATCAACGACACCGAGATTCGGATTTAAAGTCGTAAAATGGTAGTTTGCAATTTTCGGCTGCGCATTGGTGACTCTCGATAAAAAGGTGGATTTTCCAACATTTGGAAAACCAACTAATCCGACATCGGCGATTACCTTTAATTCCAGTCGAACCTCAAGCTCAATTGCTTCCTGACCGGGCTGTGCATATTTGGGTGCCTGCATCGTGGAGGTAGCAAAATGCTGATTCCCCAGACCACCTTTACCGCCCTTTAGGATCACCTGCCGTTTATTGTCACCGGACATATCCGCAATGACCTGATTCGTTGCAGCATCACGGATGATCGTTCCCGCAGGTACTTTTAAAACCAGATCGGCACCTTTTTTTCCGTGGCAGTTTTTCTTGCCGCCTTCTTCACCGGCCTGAGCGGCAAATTTACGCTTATGACGATAATCATTCAGGGTATTTAAGCTCTCATCCACTTCAAAGATCACATCGCCGCCTTTTCCGCCATCACCGCCGTCGGGTCCTCCGTCCGGTACATATTTTTCACGACGAAAACTCACATGACCGTTTCCGCCTTTTCCTGATTTTATGATAATTTTTGCTGTATCAGCAAACATAATATTCTCCTATTTGACATACTTGAATGATAAAAAACGAAAAAAGGCTGCTACAACACGTGCAACAGCCATTTTTATTATTCATTTTCAGATACCGGATAAACACAAGCCTGTTTCTTGTCTCTACCTTTTCTCTCAAATCTTAAAATACCGCTTGTCAATGCAAATAATGTGTCATCTCCACCGATACCAACATTAAGACCTGGATGAATCTTAGTTCCACGCTGTCTGTAAATGATATTTCCAGCTTTTACGAACTGTCCGTCTGCTCTCTTTGCACCTAATCTCTTTGACTCTGAATCACGACCGTTCTTGGTAGATCCAACTCCTTTTTTATGTGCAAAAAATTGAAGGTTCATTGCTAACATAGGTTACACCTCCTTAAAGTCTAGTGTCAGGAATTTCTTCCCGTAATCTTTTTGAATATCCTGCAAGCCTAAAATCATCGCATTTACAAGCAGGCTTGCATCGGAATCACATCCGTTCGGAAAACTGACAACAATCTCACCCGATTTTTCATCAGCTGCTGCTATGATCTTCGTCTGTGTAAACTTCTCAATCGAATTGATCGTGTTGATCACTAATACGGAAATCGAAGCACAGACGATATCATAACCTTTATCGTCATATCCTGCATGTCCAAAACATGTAAAACCTGTAAATGTTTCAAACTGATTTTTGCAAATCGTTATCTTTGTCATAACAATTTACCAGTATCAATTAAGCATTAATCTTTTCAATCTTCACCTGAGTGAAAGCCTGTCTGTGACCGTTTTTCTTGTGATAACCGGTTTTTCTCTTATACTTGTAAACGACAACTTTCTTTCCGCGTCCTTCTTTTACAACGCTTGCAGTTACAGTCGCGTTCTTCACGTCATCTGCAACCTTTAAAGAACCATCATTTACAGCAATCACCTGATCAAAAGTAACTGTCTCTCCAGCTTCTGCACCAAGCTTCTCAATGGTAATGATATCGCCTTCAGATACTTTGTACTGTTTACCACCTGTTGCTATAATTGCGTACATATGGCACCTCCTATTATCATTACTCGCCAGTTATGGTGCTGCTTCGTTTTAAGCAGACTTTTAGAACCTCACTGTGCGGCATACTCAAGTATAATAACACAACAAGATTTGCCCGTCAACCGATAAATTCAATATTTTCAATATTTTTTTTGATTTTTTAGATTTCTAAAAATTGCTGTCTCAGAGATGGACGCACTTTTTTTCTTGTCAGCTCCATCAGACCAAGTGCCGTAAAATCGACGACATTGCAAGGAACCTTATCGCTTTTCAGCAAGCGTTTCATCAGAAGGATCAGCTGCTCTTTTTCCTCTTCGGATTGCATATCAATAAAATCAATGATGATGATTCCGGATATATTTCTCAGACGAAGCTGCTTTGCGATCATTTCGGCTGCTTCACAGTTAATTTTGAAATGAACGGCAGGATCTTTCTTTTTGGAGCTGTTCTTGCTGCTGTTGATATCGATGACGGTCAATGCTTCCGTCGGTTCGATCAATAGATTGGCACCGGACTTTAACCAGACCTTCGTGTTCAATGCCCTTTCCAGATCCCGGTCAATGCCATACAGATTCTTAAGTTCCAGTAAAGGGTCAGCATAACAGGTGAGCTTATCGTCTAACCCGGCGGAAGGATTTTTTTTGGCAAAATCTAAGAGTTTCTGATAGATCTCCGGTTGATCTGTAATCACTTCATCCAAAACCTCAAGGTTTTGATCCATCAGGATGCGGATATATTCCTCTGACGGTCGGTAGAGACAGGAAAACGCAGTCCTGCCGGGAGCAACCCGGATGATTTCCTTTAACTGCCCCGATAACGAATCAACTTCCTGTAGAAGTAATTGTTCATCGACATGAATGGCATTGGTCCGGACAATGATCCCAACCGAGCCATCATAATAAGGCTTCAGTAATTCACGCAGTTTTTGACGTTCTTCCTGAGCCAGCTTGTTGGATATGCCCAGGCGCTGATCACCGTAACAGACCACAGAGGCCAGACCCGCCAGAGACAGCTTGGTCGTCACCTGTGGATTTTTGGTTTTGATAGCTTCTTTTACAACCTGCACGACAATCTCATCTCCTTGTACAAGCGGTTTGTTTTTACTGATCCGCTTGACATAGATGACATGATCATGCAAGGTATCGGAAAGCGGCAGATAACAGATCTGTCCGTCTCCGATATCCACAAATGCAGCCTGCAGACTGCTCACCACCTGAGAAACTCTTGCGATATAAATGGCATTTAATTGTACTCTGTCTGTTTGTTTTGAAAAAAGATTTACTTCAATCAGCTTCTGTTCCTCATACAGCCCGCAAAACAGCACATCCTTATTTTGGATATTCATATCTGTGATCACATATTTCTGACTCATGGAATGATTTCTCCCATATCGATCAAAGCAGTAAATCCCGTTTCCACAGAACCGGTATATACTTCATGTCTGGTCACCTGAAATGTGAATTGCTGCAATTCCAGCCCAAGGAAGCTGTAAAAATGCTCCATGACCAGCTCCGGCTTGATATTGTCTGTACTTCCGGTACAGATCAGCATGGAAAACATAATTTTTCCGTCTGTATTTTCAGAAACCGAAAAATCATAGATCAATTTTTTCAGATCAATTTCTTTTTCTGATTTTTTCGTCTTTTTGATGACCGGTATCGTCTCACGATTTTCATAAAAATCGGCTATCGCCTGTCGGAACCTCGCAAAGTTCAGATTCGCTTCATAACCTTTGCGATAGGTTAATGTATAACTTGCGGCTGAAACAATGGACATGGCTGTCTTTGCATCATCGGGAAGCCGCCGGTAATCGTTTACCTGATAGCCTTCCACCATAGCAAGGTTTAATCTGCGAAGGGATTCTTCTGTCGAATCCGTAGAATTGACTTCAATATCCAGGTATTCGCCCTCGGAGATCAAGCCGACACCGAGGGGAGCCGCAAAAGACATGATCTGATGAGGTGAAAATCCGGTAGAATATGCGATATCAATGTCTGCGCGCCGCATGACTTTCTGAAAATAACGCATCGTATCCAGATGTCCGATAAATCGCATATTACCGAATTTGGAAAACTTAATTCTGATTTTCATAGCAGACACCTCCTCCGAATGATTTTGCGCCGCAACCCGAACATTGCTGACGGCAATTTGGTGTGACAGTTTCTTCCATCGACCGCTTCCACTCACGTTTTAAAAATTCCTTGCTTACTCCGTCATCAATGAAATCCCAAGGAAATACTTCATCGAGATTGCGCTGACGCAGATTATAGAAAGCGATATCAATACCGTTTTTTTCAAAGGCATCCAGCCACAGCTGATAGTCAAAATGCTCTCCCCATGCATCGAATAATGCACCGTTTTCGTAAGCGGTTTCAATTGCCTTCGCAACTTTTCGATCACCTCGCGCAAACACTCCCTCCAAAACCGTCACATCTGCTTCATGCCAGTTATATCGGATGCTTTTATGGTTCAACTGATTTTTGACCGCTTCGTTGACAACTCTTGCTTTTCCCAGATATTCTTCTTTGGTGCACATCGGTGCCCACTGTAAAGGTGTAAATGGTTTTGGCACAAAGAAAGATGTTGAGATTGTGATCTGGCATTTTCCGTTGCGCTGTTCCTTTGGCACTTCATAATAACGAATGGCAATGTCATTTGCCAGCTCTGCGATCGCGCGCATATCTTCTTCCGTCTCGGTTGGGAGACCCAGCATAAAATATAATTTCACTTTCTGCCAGCCACCTTCAAAGGCTTGTCCGGCACCGTTTAGGATCACTTCCTTGGTAAGACCTTTGTTGATCACATTTCTCATACGCTGGGAACCTGCTTCCGGTGCAAAGGTCAGACTGCTCTTTTTGATATCCTGCACCTTGCTCATGACGTCCAAAGAGAAGGCGTCAATACGAAGTGAAGGCAGAGATATATTGACTCCCTTGCTGTGAAAATTTTCAATTAAATACTCGACCAGCTCTTTGAGTCCGGAATAATCACTGGTGCTGAGGGAACTGAGGGAAATCTCTTCATGCCCGGTGTTTTGAAGCATGTCATGTGCAATCTCTTCCAGTACTTTCACATCTTTTTCACGAACCGGACGATAGATCATTCCAGCCTGACAGAAACGACATCCCCGGATGCAGCCCCGCTGCACTTCCAAAACCACGCGATCCTGTGTCGCTTTCACAAACGGTACCAGCGGTTTTCTCGGATAGGAAGCCTCTGTCATATTCATGCAGATCTGTTTTTTTACAGTTTGTGGAACATCTTCATACTTTGGCGTAAATGCCTGAATCGTTCCGTCCTCTTGATAGCTTACTTCATACAGGCTTGGCACATAGATGCCCGGTATTCCTGCAGCTTTATGCAAAAATTCCTTTCTGGAATACCCTTTCTGCTTGCACTCCTTATACAGCTCAAATAACGCATCATAGCTGATCTCACCCTCTCCGATATAAAACAGATCAAAGAAATCCGCAATCGGTTCCGGATTATAGGTGCATGGACCACCGCCGATAACGATCGGCATATGCTCATCGCGATCACATGCGTGGAGAGGGATCTGTGACAGATCTAAAATCTGTAAAATGTTGGTATAACACATCTCATATTGGATCGTAATACCGAGAAAATCGAAGCTTTTGATCGGATCCTGACTCTCCAACGCAAATAAAGGAATCTGCTTTTCCTTCATGATCTGATGAAGATCCTCCCATGGAGAATACACGCGCTCACAATAGACATCCTCACGTTGATTGAACATATCGTATAAAATCTGTATGCCGAGATGTGACATACCGATTTCATAGACATCCGGAAAACACATGGCAAACCGGATGTCTACATCCGCAGGATTTTTCTTTACCATATTTAATTCGCCGCCAATGTAACGTGCCGGTTGGTCGATTGTCAGTAAGATCTCGTCAGACAGTGCTAATTGACTCATACAAACCTCCTGAAAAGTATTGTAACGATTATCTTTATAACCTGACTATCATAACATACTTTTTCATATGGTAGCAATAAATTCCGACGATCATACATATTTTTTTATTTTTCTTTTCCTTCTCATCAGACATTTAGCTGTCCAAATACCAATCCCGATCATACCTGCCGTGGCCAGGATACCGATTACGGCTTTCATTGAGAACACATCTTTGGCATCCACTTCTTTTGGAAACGCATCTTGTTTTGTAGCCGGCTGATCCAAAGTAACCGGCTGTGTGACTGCAGATCCTGACTGGGTCTTTGTAATCCGGTTTTTCGGAATGCTTTGATCCGGTTTGATCGCCGCACTGCTTTTCGCAGTTTGCACTTCAATTACCTCTGTTGTCTCATCTGTCAATTGGCGGATCGAATTGGAGGAATAAGAAACCGGTATGGTATTCTTTTGAACAGGCAACCGCTGATCTGTATCCGAAGATCCGGTCTGCCCTTGCTTTGTCTGCGCTGCCGGCAAGGATACCACGTTTTCGTTTTTTGCAGTCTGAACGGCTGTCTGAATTTTCCCAGACGATGTCTGGGATGTTGAAACAGCGTTCACGGAGCTTTTATCCGTTTTCGCTTGGTGTTTATTCGTTCCGGATGACGTTTGTTTTGTGGAAACTTTTTTTGTTGCGGTATTCGTTTGTTTTTTGTCTTCTGACTTGTCAGGAACTGATGTCTGTCCGGTCTGTTCTGTGTCGTTCGCACTTTCCAGTTTCTGTTTTAATGTCTGATTTTCTGCTTTCAGCAGAATAACCTGCTCGTTTAAAGCGATATTCTTCTGCTGCAGTTCCGAAATATTTGCCTGCAATGTCTGAATTTGTGTCGACAGTAATTTTGCTTTGTCCTGCTCCTGATTTACCTGCTGCTCCAACGATGATTTGGTGGCAGATAAGGATGTTACCTGATCTTGAAGTGAAGTAATCGAACCGTTCACCGTTTTTTGATCGGCAAGCAGTTTTTCATTTTCCTGATTTTGCTGATAGAGTTTTATGACCGCATGTAATACTTCTTCATTCGAGCTTTTTTCTGCCAGATTCAGAGCACCGATAATTCCATTGACCAATTGAAGCGATGCGTTGCTGTCTTCAATTTTTTCATTGAGCTGTTCGAATTTTTCACCGGTTGTAATTACCATCTGATTGGTTTTAGCGATCAGCTCCAGTGCCTGATCCGGAGAAATCTCCTGTTGCTCATTATTCACAAACGACTCATCAGACTGAATATTTTTTGCCATTTCATTTAGATTGGATGCTATTTGAAACAGGCTCTGTTGATAGTCGTTTAGTTCCTGTCGAACCGATTCGGATCGGGCGATCAGTGCCGCCGATTTCTGCTCTAAGGTTAATTGTGTGCTCTCTGTATAACCACTGCCCAAAACCTGTGAGAGATTATCAAAGGCCTGATCACAATGCATTACCTGTCCCATTAATTCCTGATAAGACATGTTCAATTCCGTCAACTGCTCATTCAGATTTTCAATCTGCTCTTCAAAGTTTTGTGCCTGACGCTTGTCAGCAGGTGTCGTATAGATCTGACATGTTGTTTTACAGATCACAGGTGCATACTCACCCGTCACATCGTAGATATAGCGTTTTTGCGCCTCGTCCCATCGAAAGCTTCCACCAAGCCCGACATATTCCCGTTCCTCGTTAAATAATCCTTCCTCTTTTGGATTTTCAAAGGCATCTTCCTGCGTTGCGGCCAAAATGTATTTTGTATTTTCTTTTTCATAGGTGCCTCCGGTGCCAACCTTACGAAAACCTGCAATATAGAAAACATAGATTTCGGTATATCCTTCTACCGCCTTTTCTTCCAATGCATCTGCCCATACTTCATTCATTCCCTGAATCGATAAAATCCGGTTGGTGCTGTCATCGGAAAAACATAATTGATTTTCTGATGCATAATCTGCCACATGAAAAAAGCGCTGCCAGAGGGAATAATCATAATAGCGGTAATCAAAGCAATCCTGCGGAAAACCCAGATCACTTTCCGAATACGCATCATAGTAATCCATGTATGCATCTGCAAATAATTGTGATCCTTTATCAGAGACTGCAGTACTCTGCCGTTTTAGATCGTCTTTTTTGATATAGAAAATCCGGCTGTCCGTACCATCCAGATAAAGTGAATGGGCGATAGCTTGCGTGCTGACATTAATTTTCAGCTGTGATGGATTCAGCAACTGATTTTCCTGAACGGAACCATAATAGTGCGCTGAAATATGACGAACATCATGTGCCGTGTCTGCTTCCAGATATTGGGATTCACACAAATAAGATGGGACAAGTGTTTCGTCAATTTTTTGCGTACTGCAATAATCATGCCACCAGTTTTGGAGATCTGTATCCTGTAAAAATACACTTCCGTCTTCCGGAATGATCGCATAGGTCGTTGTTTTCGTTTCATCCGAATATTGCTGATTGCCGGATTTCGTTGCATCCCCAGTCACATAAATATGGTTGGATGCGATACCGCCCCGATAAAAATCATATATTTGAAGACGCTCCTGAGCGGAAAAAGTATAAACCGGATAACACCTATAGTTTGCATATTCTCCCCAGTTGGTTGACCATGAATATGCGACCGACTCAGCCTCACTTGCTGTTGCGGAATCGGTCGTGATCACATAATCCGATATCCGATTTCCGGTTGCATTTGGTTTTAATGAAACTGCACGTTTTTTAGGAACCTGACTGGTATAGGTCTGGTTTGCCGCTTGCTGTGAATCACGATTCAAGTAAGCTTGTACAGTAACCGATCCGGTTCCTTTTCCGCTGAATTTTTGAGAAAAATCAGGAAACAGCATACCGGCATGCGTAACTTCATACGATTGTTCATCTACACGAACAGAAACCTCATGCTGAATACTTGTATCCGGATTTAAAAAATATAATTCACGGTCAGCCACCGACTGACCATCGTAGGTGGCTTCAAATTCCACTTCATTTCCATGGTACACATAGCTTTGGGCGGCAGACGATGCCTGCAATATGTTCGGATTTTGATGTGTGGACTGAAAAGCATCCGATTGAATAGAAACAACATTTTTTCCAAATACAATGCTTTCTATTTGACCGCAGTCCTGAAATTGATTTCCAATCTGCTCCTGATCAATCTCCAGATGTGACAGGCCACTGCAGCCTTTGAATACAAAATCCTGCAGGGTTACCTGATGTCCGACATAAACGGTTTTTAACCCGGTACAATCTGCAAATGCCTCTTCTTTTATCTCAAATTTCCGGTTTGGAACATACATGCAATCCAGACTGCTGCATCCCATAAATGCGCGATAACCTACTTCAGTTAATATCTCTGAGTCCAAAGCGTTCAAATACGGCTCATATGTCGGCTCGCGTTTCAACTGCTCCTTTGTCTGAACCCTGTAAATCTTTTGTACATTTGATAATTGATAAAATGCATAATCCTCATAAATTGTCACCGAATCCGGAATTGCTATCTCGGTAACGTCAGCATCTGCCGGGATCACAGGATTTTTCTCGATACCACGTCCAATGGACGTGACCGGATAGCCATTCAGTGTATGCGGTATACGCAGAATGCCTTCGAGCGAGGCGTCTTCCGTATAAATATGCGTTGCCTGATATTCACCGGTCTTATCGTTGCGCTCCAATTCAAAATACCATTCGATTTCTTTTCCATTGTCGGATTCCGTGGTACTCGTGGCATGCGAAACGGTTGGATGGTGATAGATGATCAGACCTGCTAATAAGAAAATGAAAAGTAAACTGATGATTGCCGCAAAGGCAATCTGTTTTGTTGTCTGTTTGCTCATGAAAAACCTCCTGATATTGTACATCTCATACCAAGAGACCAAAATGCGATCATCGAATAAAGAATGTAAGCTAATTATATGCCCGGATACTGCATCTGACAATTGTGAAAAACGTCAAAAATATTTTTGTGTTTATGTAATTACTTACAAAAAAATGTCCGGAAAAACCGGACATTTTCTACATTGTATAATAATAGATATTTATTATCTCTGGGACAGCTCTCTCGTGATATCTTCCCAGGTAATTCCCTTTTCTACCATCAAAACAACCATATGATACAGAAAGTCGGATATCTCAGATTTCATTTCCTCGGGATTCGGATTTTTGGAAGCAATAACGATCTCGGTCGCCTCTTCGCCCAGCTTCTTTAAGATCTGATCCAATCCTTTGTCAAATAAGGTGTTCGTATAGGAGCCTTCCTTCGGATTGATCCGTCGGTCTGATATCGTATCATACAGGCTTTCCAGAACACGAAGCGGATTTTTTTCAATATAAGACTTGCGGACGATCTCATTGAAAAAGCAGGTCGGACTTCCCGTATGGCATGCCGGTCCGATCTGGGATACCTTCGCGAGAATCGTATCATAATCACAGTCAGCCGTCAGACTTTTCACATACTGCAGATGACCGGATGTCTCACCTTTTGTCCAAAGCTGATTACGGCTTCTGCTGTAATAGGTCATTTTTCCACAGGAAAGTGTCTTGTAATAGGCTTCCTCATTCATATAAGCTAACATCAGCACCTCGTTGGTCTGATAATCCTGAACAATACAAGGAACCATTCCATCCGAATTTTTCTTAAGATCCGACCATTGAAATGCAGGTTTAAAATTATCCATCCAGATACCGCGGTTACTCAGCTCCGTTTTCAGCATCATGATATCGGTCTGCGTATTGTTAAACAGCAGTCCGCTGATTCCCCTCGAGTTTTCCCTGCTTAAAAATTCATATATATCATCAATGTTGTCCCCATTATAGCGAACTACGTAAGGGGTATCGGACAAATTGTCAACCGCATCCAGTACCGATTCATCCATCACAAACAGCTCGTGAAACAGTTCGTTGATCTCATCCTGATGCTTGAAGATAAAATCAACATTTTTTACGGAAACGAGAATACGGTCTTTTCCAAAACGATTGGCACATTCCGTTGCAAGCTCCATACAAGACGGCTTGGTTCCGTTTAACATGACCTGCTTACAGCCTGCGTAAAAAAGCTTTTTGACATCCTCGATCCGCTCAATATTTCCGCCTCCGCAGGTCGGAATCTGAATATTACGATTCAGTTCGCGGATACACAACAAATTTTTATCATGTTCTTCATCGGTTTCCGATATATCAAAAACAAATATTTTGTCAATGCCGCTGTCGCTGTAAATATTGGCAAGCTGCTTTAAATCCCCAACCGGTGTCAGGTCTTTGCGGCTTTTGACAGGAACACCGTCTTTTAAGTACATCGTAGCAACTAGTATTTTCTTATCCATTCTGTTTTCCTTCCTTTTGGTAAAAAAACGCGCACATTCCAAACAAGCTATTCCTCAAAACGAACACGGATCGAATTTGCATGTGCAGTCAACTGTTCACATTCCGCAAACTGTACCACATCCTTGTAGATGCTCTCCAATGCATCTTTCGAATAAGAGATAATGCTGGATTTCTTAATAAAATCATCCACACTGAGCGCAGAAAAGAATTTTGCGGTTCCGTTGGTTGGCAATACATGATTCGGACCTGCAAAATAGTCCCCCAGCGGCTCAGAGCTGTAAGTTCCAAGGAAGATTGCACCTGCATTGCGGATCTTCGTCATTACCGTAAACGGATCGCGCATGACAATTTCCAAATGTTCGGATGCAATATCATTTGCCGTGGCGATGGCTTCCTCTTCTGTATTCGCAACCAGAATATAGCCATAGTTATCCAATGATTTCTGAATGATCTTTTTTCGGCTCAGCACAGCGACAAATTTGTCCACTTCTTCCGATACCTGTTTTGCCAGCGTCTCACTGGTAGTCACAAGAATCGCGGATGCCATCTCGTCATGCTCTGCCTGGGACAACAGATCAGCAGCCACAAATTTCGGATTGGCACTGTCATCCGCAAGCACAAGAATCTCACTTGGTCCGGCAATGGAATCGATACTGACATGACCAAATACTGCTTTTTTTGCAAGTGCCACGTATATATTTCCGGGACCTACGATCTTATCCACCTTCGGAATGCTCTCTGTTCCAAAGGCAAGGGCAGCGATTGCCTGTGCCCCGCCTACTTTATAGATCTTATCGACACCGGCTTCTGTCGCTGCAACCAGTGTAGAAGCACAGATCTTTCCGTCACGTCCCGGCGGTGTCGTCATGATGATCTCATCGACACCGGCAACCTTTGCCGGAAGTACATTCATGAGAACCGATGACGGATACACCGCTTTTCCGCCCGGCACATAGACGCCGACACGGGCAAGCGCAGTCACCTTTTGCCCAAGAATGATCCCGTTTTCTTTGGAGTCAAACCAGCTGGTCTGACGCTGTTTCTCATGATAGTCCCGAATATTTACCAGTGCCTTGCGGATCACGGTCAAAAGCTGCGGATTCACATTCTCATAAGCCTCCTTGATCTCCGCTTCGGTGACTAAAATGTTTTCTGCATTGATATCAGCTCCGTCAAACTGTCTGGTATAATCAAAAATCGCAGCATCTTTTTCTTCGCGCACGCGATCAATGATCGCAGCGACACGGCTCTCAAACTCCCCATAACTGTTGGGACTTCTCTTTAACAGATTCTCAAGAATATTATTTTTTGTTTCCGGTGTTAATTTTAAAATACGCATCTTATTTCTCCTTATTTACTACTGTTTTCAAGTCAGAAATCAATTTTGTAATACGTTCATTTTCCATTTTCATGCTCACCTGATTGACAACCATACGCGCAGACAGCGGACAAACCTCTTCCAATACCTGAAGTCCGTTTTCTCGAAGCGTAGAACCGGTTTCCACGATATCTACGATCACCTCTGACAATCCGACAATCGGCGCCAGCTCAATGGAGCCATTGAGCTTGATGATCTCAACGGTCTGATGCTTTTTATTGTAAAAGTAATCCTTTGCAATTCTCGGATATTTGCTGGCGACCCGGATCTGCTCGTGATGTAACAGTAGCTCTCTTGCGCTTTCCGGTCCGCAGACGCACATGCGGCATTTCCCGAAGCCCAGATCCAGTACTTCATAAATATTTCTTGCCTCTTCCAGTATCGTATCCGCTCCGACAATTCCGATATCTGCAGCTCCGTATTCCACATAGGTAGGCACATCCGGACCTTTTGCGAGGAAAAACCGAAGCTTTAATTCTTCATTTACAAAAATCAGCTTTCTGGTGTCTTTCTCTTTCATCTCCTCACAAGTGATGCCGATCTCTTCAAAAAGCTCCAGTGTTTTTTTTGCCAAACGTCCTTTACCCAGAGCAAAGGTTAAATATCTGTTTTCCATTTTTATTCTCCATCCATAAATGTGATCCTGGCAATATGATTTGCCTTTGCATAATTCTCGTAGTCTTCCACCGTCTTTGCGCAGTCAAACCGCATCAGCTCCACTTTCCCGCCGGACGCACGTGCTTTTTTTGCAGTGATCAATGCTTCCTCCTGATGCGCTTTGGTATATACGATCAACTGTGTCAAATGCTCAATGGGCAGCTCGATCTTCTGCCTTGCAATTGCAGAAAGCAGCTGGTCAACCACAAATGCAAAACCGATGGCAGGAGCATTTTTTCCAAAATGTAAAAGTAACTTATCGTAACGTCCTCCTTTGACGATCGGCTCTCCGCTTCCAAAGGTGTAGCCTGCTAAAAGGATACCGGTGTAATACTGATAATCACTGATCATTCCCGGCTCAAAGGAAATATAATGATCAATTCCGTATAAAAGCAGCAGACTTTGCAATTTTTTCAGATGTTTTAAGGAATCTGAGATCTCAGGAAATTCCTCGGCAGCCTCCATAAATTCATCAAAGGCTTCTACGCTCGGATACATACCGCTCAAAATAGAAAAACATTTGGTCAGATGCTCCGGCAGCTTCTTCGAAGAGATGAAATCTTCCACTCCGAAATAGTTTTTGTTTGCCAAAAATCCCCGCAGGGTTTCTTCTTCCTCCTCATCAAATCCTGCAGCATGGATCAGTCCTTGAAAGATTCCCGCATGTCCCACACTGATCTGAAATTCCTGCAGTCCCGTTGCCTGCAGACAATCGACGATCATTGCCAGAAGCTCCGCATCCGCATCCACCGTGGCATCTCCCATCAGCTCGGCACCAAGCTGTGTCGTCTCTTTCAGTCGGCCCCGCAGGCTGTGATGATTGATAAAGGTATTCCCCTTATAACAGAAACGGATCGGCATATCATCATCCATATAATATTTGGCAACCGAACGGGCAATGCTCGGGGTGATATCCGGTCGAAGCACCAGTGTATTTCCTTCACGGTCAAAAAATTTGTACAGATCCTTGGAACGGATCGTTCCGACTTCTTTTCCGAATATATCAAAAAATTCAAAGCTTGGCGTCTCGATGGGATGATATCCGTAGCTCTCCAATACAGAAAACAGTTTTTTCTCGAGATAAAGCTTTCTCTCACATTCATCATTATAAATGTCTCTGACACCTTCCGGTGTATGTAATAATTCTTGTTTCATAAGTCCTCCACGCACTTTAATGTGGTAACGTGATAACAGAGTAGCACGTAAAACCTCTCGTATTATAAGTGATATTTACAAAAAAGTCAAATCCGGCTGTCCAGATCTAACTGTATTTTTTCCAGATAAGGAACAAGCACACCGCCTTTTCCCATATCAAAGAAGAAATCCGGAGTTAATTCCTCGATGCGAAAGCTTTTTCTTCCGCCGGAATGCATACGCTCCCAAAAAATAAGCAGTTCCCTGAGCGAAAGGTAATAAAACCGATCCCTTTTGGTGTAATAGATCAGGAAAAAAGCGACTCCCTGCTGTTGTTCAAAGCGTGCCATAAAGTCCACCTGATGCTCATGGATGTTCTGTAACGGAAAGGTATCCGTATGACATTCTTTTGCATCAAAACAGACCGGAATCCCTTGCACTGCTCCGATATAATCTACGGTACTCTTCTGGTCAAAATAGGCAAGTGTGATATGACGGCTTGCTTTATCAATATTGATCGGAGTGATCGGTGTCGGTATTTTCTGGATCAGCGCCAGCTTATTGCCGGAATATGTCTCATTTGTACGATTGATCAATTCCTCCAAGGCGGAGCCTCGTAATCCTCTTGAATTCCAGGTTGGCATATCTTCTCCTTATTTGTTTTCTTTCAGACTCTGTAAATACAGGATGGCCTGATTGAAATCAGATGGAAGCTCTGCTGTCACACTTGTTTTATTTGTAAATTCCACACGATAGGCATGCAATAACTGGCGTGTGACATTCGCTTTGTTTTCAAAGATCCGGTTGATCTTTTCGTCCCCGTATTTCGGATCACCTACAACCGGATGTCCCATCGATGCCAGATGTGCACGGATCTGATGCGAGCGTCCGGTGATCAGGTGCACTTCCAATAAGGTAAACTCACCAAACCGCTCCACCGGATCATATTCGGTCTCAATATATTTGCGGTTGGCTCCGCCGTCCTGAAAAACAGAAACCTGATTCTGGCGTTCATCCTTCAGGATATACCCTTTCTTTTTCTGCTTTGCCGCAATATCGCCGGCTATGAGACACCGGTAATACTTTTCCATGGAACGGCTTTTTAACTCTGCGGAAAGCTGCTGTAAGCCCTTTAAGGTTTTTCCTGCCAATAGGATACCGGATGTGTTACGATCCAGCCGATTGCAGACGGCCGGTTTAAAGGTGCGCAGCTCCTCTTCCGTGATCTTACCGTTTTCCATGAGATATCGGATGATATGTTCATTTGCGGAGATGTCTTTTGGATTCGCCTTTTGTGATAACATTCCGGCAGGCTTGTTAATAATGAGTATATCATCGTCTTCATAAATGATCTCGAAGACCGGCATACTCTGGATGTGCTTTAACTGCTCCACGATCTGATCTGTTTTGTGGGAGAATTTATCAAAGGTTTCATCCGAAATATAGAGACTGACCTGATCTCCCAGCTTTAGTTGTTCCGCTCCGGTTGCCTTTGTGCCGTTTAATACAATATTCTTTTTTCGAAGCATTTTGTAGATAAAGCTTCCGGGTGCATCCGGGAGCAGCTTTCTTAAATACTTATCAAAGCGTTGACCTGCTTCATTTTCTTTAATATCAAAACTCTTCATAACGTTTCCCTATCATTTTTTCTTGTGAACATTGCGAATCGTCTTCTTTTTCCCGGCTGCATGTTTTTTACCGGCAGCTTTTCCTGTGGATGATTTTTTGCCCACCGGATGCTGTTTGTTCTGATGAAGTTTTTGCCCGGTGTTTCGCGGACGGATCAGACATTCCTTGCCAAAACCGATCAGATCGGTACGTCCCTCACGCTCCAAAGCCTCTTTGACCAGTTCGTAATTGTTTGGATTGCGATACTGCATCAGAGCGCGTTGCATCGCTTTTTCATGAGGATTGCTTGTGACATACACCGGCTCCATCGTTCGCGGGTCCAGACCGGTATAGTACATACAGGTGGATATTGTCGACGGAGTCGGATAAAAATCCTGTACCTGCTGCGGCATATAATGAATATCTCTTAAATATTCGGCAAGTTCGATTGCTTCCTTTAGAGATGCGCCGGGATGGGAAGACATCAGATAAGGAACTAAAAATTGGTTTTTCCCAAGACGTTCATTCATCCGGTAATACTTGTCCACAAACTTTTTGTACACATCCGGGGCTGGTTTTCCCATTTTATCCAATACCTTTTGCGAAATATGCTCCGGAGCGACCTTAAGCTGCCCACTGACATGATGCTCACACAATTCCCGTAAAAAGTCGTCATTTTTATCTGCCAGGAGATAATCAAAGCGGATTCCCGAACGGATAAATACCTTTTTTACCTTTGGCAATGCCCGCAGCTTGCGAAGCAATGCGATATAATCCGAGTGATCCGCATTCAGATTTTTGCAAGGCGCAGGAAACAGGCATTGTTTATTCGGACAGACACCTTTGGTCTTCTGCTTTTCGCAGGAGGTATGCCGAAAGTTTGCGGTGGGTCCTCCCACATCATGGATATATCCTTTAAACTCAGGATCTTCCGTGAGAAGCTTCGCCTCCGCAATGATCGATTCATGACTTCTGGTCTGGATCATTCTACCCTGATGAAAGGTCAGTGCACAGAAGCTGCAGCCGCCAAAGCACCCCCGGTTGCTGATCAAAGAAAATTTGATCTCACGGATCGCCGGCACACCGCCTGCCGCTTCATACATCGGGTGATACGTTCTCATATAAGGCAGGTCATAGGTCCTGTCCATTTCCTCCTGTGTCAGCGGAAGTGCCGGAGGATTTTGAACGACAAACAACTTTTGATCATACGTCTCATACAAGGTCTTTGCGACAAAGGGATCGGTATTCTGATACTGAATTCCAAAGCTTTTCGCATACATGGTCTTGTCGGATCGAATCTCTTCAAAATCGGGCAGCCGCAAGGCATTTACCTGATCTAAGATCCCTTTATTTCTGGTCTTAAAGACAGTTCCCCGGACAAACGTAATGTCACTGATATCAATGCCGGCGTTCAGCGCGTCGGCAATCTCCACAATACTGTGCTCGCCCATGCCATAGGAGATCAGATCTGCCCCCGCATCCAGTAAAATAGAACGTTTTACCTTTCCCGACCAGTAATCATAATGGCCCATACGACGCAGACTGGCTTCGATCCCACCAATGATCATCGGTGTGTGCTTGTACGTCTGCCGAATCAGATTTCCATACACAACCACCGCATAATCCGGACGTTTTCCCATCTCCCCGCCTGGGGTATATGCGTCCTCGGTCCGGCGTTTTTTTGATACGGAGTAATGGTTGACCATGGAATCCATATTTCCCGCAGAAACCAGAAATCCCAGTCTTGGCTCACCAAGAACCGTGATGCTGTCCGGATCCTTCCAGTCCGGCTGGGCGATAATACCCACCGAGTAACCATGTGCCTCCAGCGTTCGTGCGATGATCGCTGTTCCAAAGGATGGATGATCCACATAAGCATCTCCGGATATATAGACGAAATCGAGTCTGTCGATTCCTCTTTTTTTCATATCTTCTTTACAAACGGGCAAAAAATCTTTTGTCATCCCAGTACCTCATATGTATGATCCAACACCTCGTCATAGCTGGTGATATAGTAATGCGCAAGCGACTTTTTCTGCTGCATAAGTCTTGCGGAATAGGCATCCTCCACCGCGCAAACACGCATCCCGGCGGACAAGCCGGCCTGAATTCCTGCCGGTATATCTTCAAATACCAGACAGTCTTTGGGCTCTAAGCCTAATTTTTCGGCAACCGCCAGATAGACATCCGGTGCGGGTTTTCCACGGGTCACTTCATTGGCTGTTAAAAACGCGTCCATATAGTCATAGAAGCGGTATTTTCCCGCGACCACATCCAAAAGCTCTCTCGCATTGCTGGTGGCGATCCCCATTTTGATTCCCAGTTTCTTTGCTTCTTGCAAAAAATTCTCTATTCCCGGTTTTAAAGGAACTTCATGTGCGTATTTATCTTTTGCCATATCGATCCAAATTTTCATCAGGTCTTCTTCTGATTCTGTGATCGGATAGGTACGCACAAAATATTCTGCCGTCTCCCGAAAGCTCATCCCCTCGATATCTTGCTGCAGCTGCTCTGTAAATTCCAGATTGCGGCTTGCCATAAATTCTATGTCGATCTGTCTCCACATCCACATGGAATCCACCATGGTTCCGTCCAGATCAAAAATGATTCCTTTTGTGTTTTCTAACATTGCTTCACCATTTCTATCTATTTTTTAACGCTTCCAATTCATCCTCTGTCAACGACCGGTATTCACCCTTTTTCAGATCATCCGGAAGCGTTAGCGGACCAAAAGCAATTCGTTTGAGATATAACACCGGTTTACCGACTGCCTCAAACATACGCTTCACCTGATGAAATTTTCCTTCGTAAACAGTCACTTCGATCTGGGAAATCACATTACTCTTTAAAATGACAAGTTCCGCCTGTTTTGTTGGATTTTTCTCGCCGATATCAAGCCCTTCTTTAAATTTTAATACATCTTCATCCGTTACGATTCCGTCTATTTCGGCATAATATGTCTTTGGGACATGATGACTGGGACTCAGCAACTGATGGGCCAGCTCACCATCGTTTGTGATGAGAAGCAGTCCCTCCGTATCAATGTCCAGTCGACCTACCGGAAACAGATCTTTTCGCTGTGCATCAATCGATTCCATAACGGTCGGCAGATTCCGGTCTGTTGTTGCACTGACACATCCGGCAGGCTTGTGAAATAAATAATATTCCATATGGACATAAGAAATGACCTGTTTGTCAAATGTCACCTCTGACCGATCGGTATCGATCTTCGCCTCCGGCTGTCGGCAGATCTGCCCGTCTACGGTGATACGGCCTTTTCGAATGAGCTGTTTCACCTGAGATCTTGTTCCAATCTGCATATCCGCCAAAAATTTATCTAAACGAAGTAAACTCATAAATTTATCTCATTCCTTCTTCAATCAAGTAGGTATCTTCTTTCAACAATTCCATGTATGGATAGGGATTGATCGCGACATCCTCCCCCAAGGCATTGGGACGATAAATCCCGATGTGCAGATGCACCGGAAACATGCCAACGGTTCCCTCAATCTTGCTGTATCCGCTGTCCCCAACAAAGCCCAGTAATTCTCCGGCAGCAACGGTTTTTCCTTCATAGATGTCCGGTGAATAGTCATTCATATGTGCGTAGTAATAATACGTCTGACTTTCGGAACGAATGCCGATCCGATATCCGCCAAGCTTTAGCCATCCAATGTTTTCAATGACCCCGTCGGTCATGGAGATGACCGGCAATACGCCGCGCTCGCTTGGTGTCTGCATCAGATCACAACCCTCATGTTTACGGTTGCCGCCAAAGGAACGCTCCCAATTCCAGGAATCTACAAAATCGATCCGGTATGTTGCAGGCTCCCGTTCCCTTGCAATCGGAAAATAAATCAGTTCATCCATCACTTCCTGATCTAACATGTCGGAAGAATCCGTTTGCGTATCCGAGCTTTCCGGACAAATCTGATTGATCTCTTGCAATTCCAGCGAGATCAAAACTGCCAGACCGAAAATCATCGTCGTCAGGAGAAAAAATTTGGATATCTTTCGATTCATAACTGTCCACGGCCTTTCATAAATATGGATTATGAAGAAAAATATCCCGTCCAAAACAAATCTATCTCATGTAATGGTTATACTTATGATGATCGTGTTACTTTTATTTCTGATTTTTCAGGCAGAGCTGTGCGTGACAGGTGCCAGAAGCGGTCTGATGTTATGGGCTTCCCAGCTTTTACCTGTATTGCTGCCATTTTGTATTCTGTCTAAAATTTTGATGATGAGCCAGGCCATGTCCATTCTGATGGAGAAGCTTCATCTTCCCATCTGGGCCTTTGTACTGCTGTGCGGCATTTTTTTTGGTTTCCCAATGGGCAGTATTCTCGCAAAAGACTTTTATGAGGCGGGCAGTCTCACGGAAAAACAGGCGCGCAGTCTGTTTTTATTTGCCAATCATCTCAGTCCTGCTTTTGTCAGCGGATATTTTCTATCCGAACAGCTGCAAAGACCGGATCTGCTACTGCTGTCAGTCATCCTGCTTTACCTGCCACCGATCATTGCTTGTATTGCCTATAATCTCTCCCCTATGGGTTCCAACGATGAGTCTCCTCATAAAAAAACAGCATCAAGATTACAAATCAACTTCGAAATCATTGATGCCGGTATCATGAACAGCTTAGAGACAATGCTGGGGCTTGGGGTTTATCTCATGCTGTTTGCCATACTTATCAATATATGTATCCATTGCCTTCCTTCCCATTGTGTATTCAGGCAAATCAGCATTCATATATTGGAAGTTACAAATGCAATCCATCTCATTTGTAAATCAGATGTCACAATTCAACAGAAATATTCAGCATGTATGTCTGCGATCGCATTTGGAGGCTTGTGTGGATTGGCACAGGCTGCATCCATTACAGCCAAATACCGTAAGGTATTTCATCTCCTGCCGTATGTGATCGTACATAGCACCCATGCATTACTGATTTATTTTTTTGCTTCATTGATCTGCTGATCCAATTCTTTTTCAAATTCCGCAACTGCACGTGCTTCTGCTTTTGCTGCCGCATTTTGCTGTTTTTTCGGTGTCGGAACCGGTTCCTCTTCCGGAACCTCCGGCATCAATTCTGCGCGGTTTGCCACAACAATCTGCAACGATTGATTTAAATCATTGAGCAGAGCCTCGAAGCGTGTTTTGCTGTTGCCAACTGCCTGATTTAAAATGACCTCGAGATTTTTTAACAGACTGTCTGTATAAGAGATGGCAGACATACGGATATTGTTGGCATCATTGGTGGCCTTGTCCAGTATTTCCTGCGCCTGTTTTGTTGCAAGCATGACCACCTCGTTGGCCTGTGCATATGCCTGCTGCATGATCTGATGTTCGCTGACCAGCTCGGTATGTGTCACTTCGGCCTGTGCAATGATCGCATCCGCTTTTGCTTTCGCATCTGCCAGAATCGCTTCTTTATTGCTGATCATCTTCTGATAGCGCTTGATTTCTTCCGGTGTACGCATACGAAGTTCTGTAATAAATTCTTCCATCTGCTCTTTATTTACAATAATATTGGTAGATGAAAATGCCTGTGATTTACAACCCTCGATATACTCTTCCAATTCACCGATGGTTGCCTCGATATTACTGTTCATATATGTTCGCTCCTTTACTGTTTCCTGCAACGTTTCTCAGGATCAATTCCATACTTATCATAAATTCTGTCAACAAATTGAGGTGCTACAAACTGAGAAATATCTCCGCCGTATGCCGCAAATTCTTTGACAATGGTAGAACTCAGATAAGAATACTGTAAGCTGGTTGTCAGAAATATAGTCTCAATCTCATTGTACTCTACATGATTCGTCTGCGCAATCTGAAGTTCATATTCAAAGTCGGTGACGGCACGAAGCCCTCTGATAATAATATTGGCCTGAATCTCTCTCGCAAAATCCACAAGCAATCCGTCAAAGGATACTACCTTCACATTGCTGATCGTTTCTGTCATTTCTTTAATCATACTAACACGTTCATCAACAGAAAACAACGAGTTTTTTGCCCGATTGTTCAACACCCCTACATATAATTCATCGACAATCGCCGCAGAACGGACAATGATATCCATATGACCGTTCGTCAGCGGATCAAAGCTTCCCGGATAAATTGCTCTTTTCATATCTCATTACTCCTTCGTGAAAAAAACATGTTTGTTCGTCTTATATATTTTTTCCTTTAACAACCGAAAACCAAGATCGGCCGCAAATGAAAAATCTTTTTCTTCAGTCGCTTCCACGATCAACAGCGCATCTTTTTTCATCACGGGACTGTTCTTTAAATACTGCATCACCTGTGGCTCCAGATCTTCAAAATAGGGCGGATCCATAAAAATCAGATCAAATTCATATTTTCCTTCCATCTGGCGAAGCGCAGACAACACATCTGTATTCATCAGACAGCATTGATCCCCCATTTTGGTAAAATCAATATTGTCCCGGATCACTTCGCAGGCTTTTTTGTTATTTTCCACAAACACACAGTAGGCACTGCCTCTGCTGATGGCTTCCAGACCAATCTGTCCGCTTCCCGCAAACAGATCCAGAAAATATGCATGGTCCAGTTCCGGTGCAAGCATATTAAACAACGTCTCTTTGATACGGTCAGTCGTAGGTCTGGTATCTTTTCCCGGCAGACTCTTTAGCGGAAGTCTGCGGGCTTTTCCTGCTATAATTCTCATCTGTCTCTCAATCCTTTTCTAACATCTGTTCGAGCAGCTCCAAGGCAGCCTGCGTACTTTGTTTTCTCACATCAGCGCGGTCACCTTTAAAAATATGCTTTTCAATGACAACGTCATCCCTGACCACCGCTCCGATATACACCAGTCCCACCGGTTTTTCATCGGTTCCGCCATCGGGACCGGCAATGCCTGTGGTTGCCACGGCAGCCTGACAGCCTGCCGCCTTTGCGGCTCCGATCGCCATCTGTCTTGCAGTCTGTTCACTGACTGCGCCAAATTGCTCCAGCGTATCCTTGTCCACACCAAGAAGCTTTTGTTTGGCGGTGTTGGAATAGGTGACATATCCCTCCTCAAACCAGTTGGAAATGCCGGCTACATTGACAAGGGCTGCGGCTACCAGTCCGCCTGTGCATGACTCAGCAGTCGAAACTTTGATATTTTTTTCCTCTAGCAGTGCGGCGATACGGTATTCCACGGAAGGCTTCATTTATTTCTGCTCCTTTAGCACGTCTTTATTTTTATACAGATAGTCAATTAATGAGATGATCGTCAGTGCAAGGGAAATATACGTAAGAACAATTCCCAGTATATCCCACAGGGCATATGGCAGATCCAAAAGCAATACGATGATCATCACCATCTGAAAGGTTGTTTTGAATTTGCCCCAATAGCTGGCTGCGATCACAATATCATTGTCTGCGGCAATGAGACGAAACCCACTGATGATAAATTCGCGGCTGATGATGATGATCACGATCCATGCGGAAAGCTGTTCGCTTGCCACCAGACAGATCAACGCGGCACATACCAGTAATTTATCAGCCAAAGGATCCATAAATTTGCCGAAATTTGTCACTAAATTATATTTTCTGGCAATTTTACCATCCAAAAGATCTGTCAGACTGGCAATGATAAAGATTGCAACTGCAATGTAATTGCCGTATGGAATCCCCGGTACCAACAGGAAAGCAACAAAAAACGGAATCAACAATACTCGTAACAGTGTCAGTTTATTTGGTAAATTCATGATACAATCTCTCCTATCAAATCATATTCCAAGGCTTCGGTGATACGAACCTTTACAAAATCTCCGGACATCAGCGCTGCGTCTGTATTTACAAAGACATATCCATCTACTTTCGGCGCGTCGCGGTACGTTCTCGCCACATAAGCTTCCTCATCCGCAACCTTTCCTTCCACAAACACATACAGTTCTTTGCCGATCAGTTTTTCATTCACATCATAGGCAATCTCCTGCTGCAGTTCCATGATGTCATCCCGCCACGTCAGCTTGGTCTCCTCATCAATCTGATCCGCAAAGCCTGCCGCCGGCGTATCTTCTTCTGGAGAATAAGGAAATGCACCCAATCGGTCAAATTCCGCCCAATTTAAAAACTCCATCAATTCCTCATGATTGTCCTGTGTCTCTCCGGGAAATCCGCAGATCACAGTGGTTCTGAGACAGATATCCGGAATCTCTCTTCGAAGCAGTTCAATTTTATCTGCCAGCTCCGATCCAGTCGTACGTCTTCCCATCCGCTTGAGAACACTGTCACTGATATGCTGGATCGGCATATCCAGATAATGAACCACTTTCTCATTGCGCTTGATCGCAGAGATCAATTCCATATCAATCTCTTCCGGATAACAGTACATAATACGGATCCAGTACAGTTCATCGATCGCATTCAGACGATCCAGAAGCTCACCCAATGCTTTTTTTCCATACAAATCCACGCCGTATACGGTAGTCTCCTGTGCGACCAGGATCAATTCACGAACTCCGCTTTTCGCAAGCTTTGTGGCTTCATCGACCAGCTCCTCCATCGGTACACTTCGATATTCGCCTCGTATTTTGGGAATAATGCAATAGCTGCAGTGCTTGTTGCAGCCTTCCGCAATTTTTAAATAGGCAAAATGTCCACCGGTTGTGATCAGACGCTGAATGCCTCGTGTATCCGGCAATCCGGTTAAGCTCTTATAATTCTGATAGTCGTTGCCTGCCAATGCCTGCTCGATCGCCTCTGAGATCGCGTCGATCGCATTGGTTCCGACAATTGCATCCACCTCCGGGATCTCTTTTTCAATCTCGTCCTGATAACGCTGTGCCAGACAACCGGTGACCACCAATGCCTTCAGATTTCCGGTTTCTTTTAATGCTGCCATCTGTAAGATCGTCTGTATACTTTCTTCTTTTGCATCGTGAATAAAGCAGCAGGTATTTACAACAATGATATCCGCAGCAGTCTCATCGTCTGTCAATTCATAACCGGACTGTGCCAACTGCCCGATCATATATTCACTATCCACCAGATTTTTATCACAACCAAGTGAAACAAATAATATCTTCATAAAAATCTCCTGAATATAGTAGGGATTAGATAAAAAAGTGTGCATCAGCACACTTCCTTATGGATCTTTCGCGAAGAGCTTATTCTGCAATATCAGTCAGCTCATCTTCGCTTAAAATTTTCACCTTTCCCTTATAAATCTCGTCCACCGCGATCGATAATGGTTTTTTCCCTTTCGTATTGCCAACCATCGGCTCATCACCGGCAATCAGCTGACGTGCTCTCTTAGAAGCGGCGATCACGATCGAATAACGGCTGTTTACAACCGGTTCCTCACCGATTGCGACGTTTTCACTGTTTACTACTTTCATTAATTCTACATAAGATGGATGGATCATTTTAATTCTCTCCTTTCGCATATTGCTCTAATTGTAATTTGAAATCATTGATAAAATCTATTTTTCTGCTTACTTTGGTATGTTCATTCTGAAGAATCGCATGCACCTGATCCACACAGGCTTCCAATTCATCATTGATGACTAAGTAATCATAATTCTCCACACCCAAAGATTCCTCACCGGCACGACGCAGACGATCCCGGATCACTTCCGGAGTTTCTGTTCCTCTGCCGACCAGACGTTTTTCCAATTCGGCAAAGCTCGGCGGAGTCACAAACAACAGCACGGTATCCGGATATTTTTGTTTGATCTTTAATGCACCCTGGATCTCAATTTCCAAAATGACATCCTTCCCCTGTGCCATCTGTCCGAGGACGTAATCCTTTGGCGTACCGTAATAATTATTGACATATCTGGCATATTCCAGCAATGCATCGTCTTTGATCATCTGTTCAAAGCATTCGACAGATTTGAAAAAATATTCTCTTCCCTCTTCTTCGCCGGGTCTCGGAGCTCTGGTAGTGGCAGAAACGGACAATGCGTAATTTTGGGGATATTTTTCCAACAGACGCTTCATGATCGTGCCTTTTCCTGATCCGGAAAATCCCGACACAACAGTTAAGATTCCTTGTTTACTCATGCTGACTCCTTGATTCTCTTTTCATACATCTTTCATGCGACCTGACAATGTATCCGGGAGCAGGGATGACAAAACGACCCCACCCTGTTCTGTAATGATGACAGCCCTCGTTCTTCGCCCTTGTGTGGCGTCGATGATCGTAGACTCCTCTTTCGCCTTTTGCACCAGACGCTTCGCCGGTGCGGAATCCGGAGTGATCATTGCAACGATCTTGTCTGCATTGATAAAATTGCCAAATCCTATATTTAAAAAGTTTGCCAAGTTCTGACTCCTATTCAATATTCTGAATCTGTTCTCTTACTTTTTCAATATCGGTTTTCAAATTGATTCCCGTATCAGAGATCGACAGATCATTGGATTTTGAAAGTATCGTGTTCGCTTCGCGGTTCATCTCCTGCGCGATGAAATCCAGTTTACGTCCGACCGCACCGCCTGTAAGCAGAATGTCCTTCATGCCCTTGATATGGCTTCTGAGACGTACCATCTCTTCGTCGACGCAGATCTTATCCGCAAACAGTGTCACCTCTGTCGCAATCCGGCTCTCATCGATGGTCGCCGTTCCCAACAGATCCGCGATCTTTGCAGTGATCTTTGTCTTGTAATCACGAATGATATCCGGTGAACGCTCCTCGATAAAATCGACATATTGAAGCATCTGATCTAATTTTGCGATCAGATCGTTTTTCAATTGCTCCCCTTCGATCGTCCGGGCTTCCACAAAATGTTCGGCCGCACCGCGGATCGATTGCTCCAAAACTGCCCACAGTTCCGCTTCGTCAGCTTCTGCCTCTTCCATTGTAAAAACATCCGGATAGCGGGAAAGCGAACCCACGCGGATGTCATTTTCCAGGCCAAAATCTTCTGCCATCTGATTTAAATACAAGAGATACTGACTTGCAAGCTCCTTGTTGTATTTTAAAGAAGTCTCACCTTCTGCAAGATTTTCATAGGAAACAAAGACATCAACTTTTCCCCGTTCAATGTATTCTTTTAAAAGGGTACGGATCTGTCCGTCAAACATTCCAAGTTTTTTCGGAACCTTTAAATTCAGATCAAGATACCGGTGATTAACCGCCTTGATCTCAACGGTAATCTTCCATTGACCTTCGGTGACTTCACAGCGACCGAAACCAGTCATACTTTTTATCATAGTGCCTCCTAATCTTGTTACGTCTCGTTTTTTTCATCTGTATGCATAGACTAATATATTATAAGGCAATTGTATGGATTCGTCAAATGTTCCGTTGTTTTTTTTCTTATTTTGAATTAAAATGTAGTTATTCAGGGCCAAGTCGAGATGAAGCTTTAGCGAAATCGAGATGGGGATCTGAATAGCTACAAAAAAAAGATTGGAGAAATTGGAGAAATCTATGGCTTTTGATGGAATTGTAGTTGCAGGTATCGTAAAAGAATTAAGAGACACCTGCATGAATGCACATATCAGTAAGATCGCACAGCCGGAAAGCGATGCTCTTTTGCTCACGCTCAAGGGCTCCTTCGGTCAGCGCAGACTCTTTTTGTCTGCCAATGCTTCCCTTCCGTTTGCGTGCTTTACCGCAAAAAATAAACCAAGCCCTCTGACGGCACCGAATTTTTGTATGCTTCTTCGCAAATTTATTGCCAACGGGCGTATCGTGGATATTGTACAACCGTCGTTAGAGCGTATCATTCAGATTGAGATCGAGCATCTGGACGAGCTTGGCGATCTGCGTCACAAAAGTCTCATCATTGAGCTGATGGGAAAACACAGCAATATCATCTTCTGCGATGACGAGCACAAGATCATTGACAGCATCAAGCATATCCCCGCTTCTGTCAGCTCTGTGCGCGAAGTATTGCCCGGACGAGCTTATTTTATTCCAAACACACAGGAAAAATTCGACCCGCTTACGATCACTGCGGAAGATTTCCTGTCACAGGCAGGCAGAAAAAACACGACCCTTTCCAAGGCGATCTACCTGACCTATACCGGCATCAGTCCGACGATCGCCAATGAATGCTGCTATCGTGCCGGTCTGGACGCAGACAGTTATATGGAGAGTCTGTCGGATACACAAAAGCTGCATCTTGCCAATAATTTTATCTGGATGATGTCGGATGTAAAGGAAGGAAAATTCACCCCAACCATTATCAAAAAATCCGGTGAACCGATTGAATTCTCAGCGATTGAACTAAAGGAATACAGCGACTTTGACACCTATCAGATCCAGCAAAAGGAATCACTGTCGGAAATTCTGGAAGATTTTTTTGCGGACAAAGAAATCTATACCCGAATCCGCCAGAAATCCGTTGACCTGCGCCGGATCGTCTCTTCCTCTTTAGAGCGCGATCACAAAAAGCTGCAGCTGCAGCAAAAACAGCTAAAGGATACAACGAAGCGTGACAAATACAAGGTATACGGAGAATTATTGCAGGCATACGGATACGGCATTGAAGAAGGTGCCAAAAAGATTGAGGTCAATAATTATTATACGAACGAAATGGTGACGATCCCACTGGACCCACAGCTCAATCCGCAAGAAAATGCACAGAAATATTTTCAGAAATACAATAAATTAAAGCGCACCAGCGAAGCACTGGAAAAACTGACTATCGAGGTGGAACAGGAAATCAATTATCTGGAATCCGTGGCAAACAATCTGGATATCGCTGTCACAGAGGCAGACCTGTCCGCGATCAAGGAGGAATTGATCGCCAGCGGCTTCATCCGTCACAAAAGCGGAAAAAAAGAAAAATCGGCAAAAAGCAAACCATTCCACTATATTTCCGGTGACGGTTATCATATCTATGTAGGAAAAAATAATTTGCAAAACGAAGAAATTACATTTAAACTTGCAAACGGTGGCGACTGGTGGTTTCATGCAAAGGGAATCCCCGGCTCTCACGTCATCGTCAAGACCAACGGTGAGGAACTGCCTGACCGGACATTTGAAGAAGCCGCAAGGCTGGCAGGCTACTATTCCAAAGGCCGGGAGACAGATAAGCTGGAGATCGATTATCTGCAGCGCAAAAACGTCAAAAAGCCGAATGGCTCTGCACCCGGCTTTGTCGTCTATTACACCAACTATTCCATGACGATCCACCCGGATATCCGGGGAATCGAAGCAGTCGAAGAATCGTCATAAAAACAGCGAACTGTTTTCCTCTGCGAAAACCTGTTCCATCTTGATTTTTAGATTTTCATGTACCGGAAGAAGCAGTTTACTGTCTTCTTCCAGTATTTTTTTTACTTCTTTGGATGCGTCACTGAGGACATTCGCGTCGGTATAGATATCAGCCAGCGCAAAGGTCATATCACCGCTTTGCCGGATCCCAAAGAAATCCCCCGGTCCGCGAAGCTTCAAGTCTTCCGACGCAATAAAAAATCCGTCATTCGATTTATTTAAAATATCCAGCCGCTTCTTTGACAGTTCCGATTCGGAAGAATTCATCATAATACAATAGGATTGTGCATCTCCTCGTCCCACACGCCCCCGCAATTGATGCAGCTGTGCCAGACCAAAACGGTCTGCATTTTCAATCAGCATCAAAGTGGCATTCGGTACGTTGACCCCCACCTCTACGACGGTTGTGGAAACCAGCACATCCATCTCATGATTTTTAAAAGCTTCCATGACCTGATTTTTTTCTGCCGGTTTCATCTTCCCATGCAAACAGCCGATCCTCACATCCGGCAATTTCTCACTCAGCTGCTTCGTATAATCATTGACATTGAAGGCATCGTAATTCTCAGAGGCTTCTACCAATGGGCAGATGATATAGGCCTGATGCCCCTCACTTACCTGCTGACGAATAAAATCCGTCGCTTTTTGCCGGTAATTTTCTCCGACCACACAGTTTTTGATCGGCAGACGCTTGGCAGGCAATTCATCCATAACAGAGATATCCATATCCCCGTACAAAATAATTGCAAGCGTTCTTGGAATCGGAGTCGCACTCATAACGAGAATATGCACAGTCTGTCCCTTTGCTGCAAAAGCTTCTCTTTGTCTGACACCAAAACGGTGCTGTTCATCCGTGATCACAAGCGCAAGGTTCGTATAATCGACTTTTTCCTGGATTAGCGCATGGGTACCAATGATCAACGCGTCCTTATGGCTTGCGATCTTTTCTCTCGCCAGACGTTTTTCCTTCGCTGTCATGGAACCTGTCAGTAACACTACCTCCCGTTCCAGACCAAAGGTGTTCAAAAGCTCACAGAAGCTTTCGGCATGCTGTCTTGCCAGCACCTCTGTGGGGGCCATGATCGCTGATTGATAGCCCTGATCAGACACAAATAACATCGACAAAAAGGCCACAATGGTCTTTCCGCTTCCCACATCTCCCTGAATCAGACGCTGCATGACATACTGACCGGTCAGATCCGACAAAACCTCCTGCAACGTGCGTTTTTGTGCCCCGGTCAGTTCATAGGAGAGTTTTTCGATGTAATCCTGTAAGTATGCAAAGCTTCCAAAGGAATAGGGATTGGAAAGCTTCTCCTCATTTTGTTTCTGGATCTGCATCGTCATCAGAAAAAGAAAGAATTCATCAAATACCAACCGTTTTCTTGCCTGGATCAGATCATCTCTGGAATTCGGAAAATGAATCTGATCCATGGAAAAGTTGAGTTCTGCCAACTCATATTTGCGCCGAATGTCAGTGGGCAGATACTCCATATAGTCATCACAGCAATCCAGAGCCTGTCTTGTCAGCTTTCGCAGGAAATTGTTCGTCACACCTTTCGTAAGCCCATAGACCGGCTGTATTTTTCCTTCAATCGCCTCATAATCGGCTGCGGAAAAGATCGTCGGCTGCTCCATGTGAAAACTGTTATTTTTTTGCGTAATTGTCCCGTATAAAACAACCATTTTCCCTTTTTTCAGGGAATTGGATATATAAGGCATCCCAAACCAGATCGCTTCAAAGCTTTTCCCGTCCAACGTCGCTTTGTAGACCGTGATCGTCATCGAACGAGTCCGTCTCACAACCGCAGCGGACTGAATCGTCAAAAGAAGTGCTGCCGGGACATTTAATTTACAGTTTGATAAGGTTTCACTTGTGGGATATGTGACATAATCTCTGGGAAAATGAAGGAGTATATCACCAATGGTGTATACTCCCAATTTTTCCAATAACTGTCTTGATTTGTCTCCCACACCCTTTAATTTCGTAATGGGTGTATGAAAGTCCATAGATACTCCTATTCAACAGAAAGAATATAATAATAGATTGGCTGTCCTCCGCAGTTTAACTCGACTTCCAGATCCTCATACTTCTCCTGAAGCTTCTCTGCAAGCGCAGTGGCATCCGCTTCTTTCACATCCGAACCATAATACAGGCTGATGATGCCGGATTCCTCATCCACAAGCTGATCTACCATGTCAAGCAGCGTCTCTTCCATATCCTGTCCCACCGACAAGATACCGCTGTCACCGATACCCATATAATCATTTTCTTTGATCTCTTTGTCATCAATGACCGTATCACGGACTGCATACGTGATCTGACCGGTCTTGACATTGCCGATCTCCTCGCTCATGCGTTCAAAGTTCTCCTCGGCAGACTGATCCGGGATAAAATTGATCAGTGCTGCGATACCCTGCGGGATCGTCTTTGTCGGAACAACGAAGATTTTTTTGTCCTCTGACAAAGAAGCTGCCTGATTTGCTGCCAGAATAATATTTTTATTGTTCGGCAGTACAAAAATATTCTTTGCCGGAACCTTTTCAACCGCACTTAAGATATCGTCGGTACTTGGGTTCATCGTCTGACCGCCTTCGATCATGTGATCCACGCCCAGGCCTTTGAAAATCTCACTGAGTCCGTCACCGGCAGATACGCTGATGAAGCCAATCTCCTTCCATTCAGACGGATCAACCTCTGCGGTCTGCTGCTCCGTGGCTGCCTGCTGCGCCGCAACCTTTTCCGCATCCTTGATCAGACGCTCCTGATGCTCTTCGCGCATATTGTCAATCTTGATCTTACTTAAAGAACCATGCTTCAATGCTTCCTGAATCGCCAATCCCGGATCATTGGTATGTACATGGGTCTTTACGATCTCATCATCTGCCACAACAACGATCGAATCACCGATGGATGTCAGAAAAGACTTATATGCCACCACTTCATCATCGGACAATGGTCGATGTAATACAATGATAAACTCTGTACAATAACCAAACTTGATCTCTGCTTCTGTTTCAGCGGAAATCTTTACAATACCGCTTCCGGTTGATCCGGTCTCGAAACTGCTGTAATCGATTTCCTTGCCCATCAGCGCATCGTAGGCACCTTCTAAGACAGTGAGCAATCCCTGTCCGCCGGAATCCACCACGCCCGCCTGTTTTAAAACAGGTAACATGTCCGGTGTCTTTTTTAAGACAGCATCGGCTTCATCAATGACCGCTTTGATATAAACTTCCAGATCATCTGTTTCGGCAACCATTTCAATTGCCTTGTCAGCCGCTGCTCTCGCCACAGTCAGGATGGTTCCCTCTTTGGGCTTCATAACAGCCTTGTATGCAGTCTCTACCGCTTTATCACACGCCTCTGCCAATACAACCGTGTCGATCTCCTCATAATTCGCGATCACCTTGGTAAATCCTCGGAATAACTGGGATAAAATGACGCCGGAGTTACCGCGCGCACCTCTGAGGGAGCCGGAAGATATTGCTTTTGAAAGGCTCTTCATATTCAGCTTGTCCAGACTGCTGACTTCCTTTGCTGCGGAAAGAATCGTCATGGACATATTGGTACCCGTGTCACCATCCGGTACCGGAAATACATTTAATTCGTTGATCCATTCTTTTTTTGCATCCAGATTTTTTGCGCCGGCTAAAAACATTTTTGCGAGCTGCGATGCGTCTATTATACTCGTTGCCACAGTTTTCTCCTCCTAATCGATGACCCGTACACCTTCTACGGAAATATTGATCTTCTTAATTTTTAATCCGGTAAATTCTTCTACGCGATATTTTACAGTCTCTGTCAGATTGTCAGCTACTGCAAAGATACTTACACCATAAGAAACAATCACATGAAAGTCAATGCTGATCTCATTATTTTCATCAACTTTCACATTGATTCCATGAGAAAGATAATCCTTCTTCAATAATTTTACAAGTCCGTCTTTCATATTTACAGCTGCCATACCTACAATTCCAAAGCATTCTACTGCCACAGAACCTGCGTAAGTTGCGATCACATCCGTATCAATGGTAATCGTACCGAGGGTGTTGGTTAATTGTCCATTCATAGCAGAACCTCCTTAACATCATAATTACATATTATTCTATACTATTTCAGGAAAAAAAGAAACATTTATTTCATTATTTCAATATTTTTTAAATTTATTCTTGCATTCACTGTAACAATCTGATAGAATGTCTTCATGTGAGTTTGAATGACCAATACATTCAGACTAATTTACTAACCAGACAAGGAGGTGCAGTCATGGCAAAGTGTGCAGTTTGTGGAAAAGGTGCTCATTTCGGAAACAATGTGAGCCATTCTCATAGAAGATCAAACAGAATGTTCAAATCCAACATCAAATCTGTTCGTTGTAAAGTGAACGGAGGTACAGTTACTCAGTATGTTTGTGCTAGATGTTTGAAGTCTGGAAAAGTTGAGCGTGCATAGTTCAATCTTTATATAAGAATATGAGAAAAGAAATGGAGTAGGTTTTCCTACTCCTATTTTTATTTACACTGAGAGCAAAACAACAAATATCCAACGACAAGTAAAACGCCGATAACCAGGATTAAAATAAACTTTATTTGAAAAAGCAGGGACAACATCATACCGATTGCGATACAAAAGCAGGAATATCCGATTAATCGTTTCAAAGCTTCACCCTCTCCATACATTCACGTATGATTTTCGCAAAAAAAACTGACATATCTATATATATGTCAGTTTTTGGACGAATATTACATATTTACGAATTTACGGATTGATCCAGTAAATCATTCATTTCTTTTGCTGCTTCCTGCTTTGCTGCGGAATTCACATCCGCTGCTTTATTTTTGCTTGTAAACTTATCGACAAACTCAGGAACCATATCCAGAATCTTTGTCACACCATCCTGATTTTTTACATTGACAAGACGGGTACTTCCGTTCTGGATCACAAGCACGGCACTTGGCTGAATTCTTCCACCCAGACCACCGCCGGCGTTATTTGATTTTTCTTTTGCAAAAGCTCCGGCTCCTACTCCGAAAGAGACATCCACCAGTGGAAGGATGATCGTATCTCCGATATGAATCGCATCGCCGACAACTGTCTTGGATGAAATAAAGCTGTCCATTCCTTTAAACAAAGATTCTACCGTGGAACGAAATGTTCCGTTATTATCTGCCATATTAATTTCCTCCTGGATTCAATAATTTATGATTATTTTTTTAATTGATGCGCAATCCGTCGTATATCTTTATCAAAGAAAAGAACGATGATGCTTTTCAATAAATGTACAAGCCTGATATGCCCGATGAGACAGGCATTTCCCCGGATATAAAATATTTCTGACTCAAAATCCGGGATCACTTCCATCTTTTTTCCATAGACAAACGGACACAAACTGAGGGCACCCGTGACAAGTCCTGTGTTCGCCGGATCACCGGTTGCATATTCCAGATGTCCGCGCATCGTTCGCGGTCCGTAATGCTTCAGCAGGTATTTCGTCTCCGCCCAAAGTAACCGCATTGCCCGTCTGTTGCCTTCATCATTGATCATCGACTTCATGGAAGTATATTTTTCCCGAAGCAAAGCAAACAACTCCGACTTTCGCTTCTGACTGCCCTGCTCTTTCGTCGTATGTGCCTTTTTTTTCTCATCCGAAGAATGCGGTTCTTTGTTTGTCGGATCGCAGCCGGCCTCTGATTCTGCTTTTATGTCTGATTTTGTATCTGATTTTGTATCCGATTCTGTTGTATTTTCTCTTTCATCCGTTTTTTTTGTTGATGACTGTTCCATCGCGACGAGCTGCGGTTCACTGATCTCACTTGCGTCATCCGTGCTGCCGTCACGATCCGATTTTACTTTTTCTTTTGCTTTTTTATCTTTCGGAGCGATCCGAAATCCCAGAAGATACATCTGAAACTGCGGATTTTCTCCCTCTGTCTCACCGGTCTGGTAAGCTCCCTTCAAATAAAAAAAGGGAAACAGCCATCTTGTCGTTAAGCGAAGCTGTATATGATCTTCATTTTCAAAAGCAATCCGGTATTTGACGGATACAAACAAAAGGGCAAAAATCACTGTCAACAGCAGAAGCAATAAAATCAAAAGCAGCCAACCGATGACCTTTAAGACGGTAAGTACAATACTGATCATATGCTCCCACCCTCTCTGTCACCGTTGTGTGTTTGTTTGATCATATCCCTTAATTTAAAATCTCCTGTCGCCTGATAGACACTGCTTATGATCTGACCGGCCAGTTCGCAGGCCTCCTCATAATCACCTGCCAATCCGATGATGAACAGATCCTTTGTCGGATAATGCTTCCTTCGAACGACCTGGCAGGATAAAATGTCCATGATATTATCTGTATTTGTTGAAAGCGCTAGTAAATATGCGAAGTTACATGCACTGCGACGTTTCACCTTACGAATGATGCTCTTTTGTTTGTGCGCAACACTTTCTCCCACAAATAGATCACTATACCAAATCATACGGTGTATCCTCTTAAAAATATTTACAGCTGCCCCACAAATTACTTTTCTTGAGATCCAGATACTCATTGTATGCGCGTTCAAGAATCTGCTTTTCATTGTTAAATTTCAATAAATGATAAGCCTCATGAAATTTATAATACCCACTGTCTACAAAATATTCTTCCTGTTGTGGTTTGCTGTAATAGCTGTTTGCCATCATCAGATACCAGTGCACATCTTTTTTTACCGTATCCTCAGGCACGTTAAAGGTATATTGACTTTTTCCTACATACTTTATAATTGCAGCATCCACTCCGGCCTCTTCTTTGACCTCTCTGGAAGCTGTCTCTTTAAATTCCTCGCCTTCTTCTACGGTTCCTTTCGGGAGAACCCAGCCTTCATACTTATTGCGATAATTCTTATAAAGTACCAATACCTTTCCTCGAAATATTACCACACCACCACAGCTTGTTGCTTCGATCATGGCAATCCCTCCTGTGTGGTCAATGCTCGGAACTGATTCCGACCAAAAACTAAAATCTGTTACAAGTATACACGTTTTTGGTTGATAATGCAAGTTGGCTCTAATCCAAAGTAGAATGTCTCATTGCCAGAAGACGTAAAATATATTCATAAACACGTTTGGTAGAGGAAATCGACAATGCCTCCTCGGTGGTATGAATATCTTTGATGTCCGGTCCAATTGAAATCGCATCTAAGTCCGGGATCTTGCCTGCCAGAAGTCCACACTCCAATCCCGCATGAATTGCCTCCACAACCGGCTCGCTGCCATACATCTCCTGATATAATCGGATGGCATCCTCGCGAAGCACCGAATCCTTTTTGAATTCCCAGGGCGGATAGACTCCGGTCACTTCCACTGTTGCACCCACATATCCGGCTAACTGCCGGATCCGTCCGGTCACTTCATCTCTGGCTGTGGCAACAGAGCTTCGAACAGCAAATTCATATACACATTGCGCAGGTTCGAGACGCAAAATACCAAGATTTAATGATGTCTCCACAAGTCCCCGGATATCCATGCTCATCGCCTGTATGCCTCTCGGAAGATGATTTAACAGCAACAGCAGTTTTTCAAAATCTTCAGATGTCACAACATCGGCTGTTACTTCGTCCTGCACTTCAATGGTCAGCTTCATACCCGGATCAGCGGTCCGGTATTCATTTTTCACTTCCTCAAATACACTTTGTACGATCCGTTCTGCACGTTTCGCATCATTTGTGATGATTGCTGCCTTTGCCTGTCTTGGAATCGCATTCTGTTTTGCCCCACCGGATAATTCAGAAAGAGCAAAATGAATGTGCTCATTTTTTAATGCAAGCATGAGACGCCCCATCGACAGATTCGGATTGGATCTTCCCTGATCGATCTCTACACCGGAATGTCCACCCATACAGCCGTCAATATTGAGGATCATGCGCTGTCCGGTCATCGCTTCATAACGGACCGGAAGCTTCACCACGGTACTGTTTCCGCCTGCACAGCTGACTGTCATGACACCTTCATTTTCGGAATCAATATTTAAAAGCTTATGGCCCTCAAGCATGGATGTGTCAATCCCCCTGGCTCCTTCCATGCCGACTTCTTCGGAAACTGTGATGATCACTTCCAGCTTTGGATGTGCAACTTCCGGCGAATCGAGAATGGCAAGGGCATAAGCCACGGCAATCCCGTCGTCTCCGCCCAGTGTTGTTCCCTGCGCGGTCACATCATCCCCGTCAATCTGCAGGGTCAGACCGTCATTTTCAAAATCGATCGTACAATCAGATGTTTTTTCACAAACCATATCCATATGTCCCTGAATGATGATCGGTTCCTCGTTCTCATATCCGGAAGTTGCCGGTGCGATCATGATCACATTGTACAGTTCATCCTGCATATATTCCAGGTGATGCTCTTTTGCAAAACTGACCAGATAGTCACTGATTTTCTTTTCCTTATAAGATGGATGAGGAATACTGCATATTTCCTCAAAATACTGAAACACCTTTTTTGGCTCTAACTCTGATAATACTCCCATTTGAAATTCTCCTATTTTTCTGGTTCTGAAACGTTTCCTATTATCTACTTTCTATTTTCATATACGATAAAACACATGTTATGCAGGGATTTAATATACGTACATAATTTTTCATACAGAGGCTCTGCCTCATCCCCATACGCTTTTTTCATCTCCTGTCCAATTTCGTATACTGTTTTTTTTCCGTCCATCTGTCTCCATACAAAAGAACCCATGCCGGGCAGCTCGATCCAGCTGACTTTTGGCCTCCTGAAAAAAATTTGCGCAATCCGGTTAAATAACCCGCGATTGATCATTTTTACTTCTATGTTGCCTTGTTCGTTCTCCCGATATTCATATAATGAATTGTGTTTTGGAATATAATCCACAAAATTATCTGCTTTCTTTTTCATGCTGATCCCCTTTCCTGTTACATTCAGTATCAGGTGTTTACGAAACTCAATTTCAGTTTCCGTTCAGGTCATACGAGCACATGTATCACAGGCACGCTCTCGCTACTTGTCGCTGGCAATGGTACATAAGCGACCAAACTACGGTCGCCAAGTACCAGCCGCTCCAAAGTACCTGTCAGATACATGTGACTACGTATTCCCTATCTACATGATTCATGAGTTTCGCAATTCTCTATATATTCAGTATAAACAACTTTCAGCCAAAATACAAATGGCATCCGACTTTGGATGCCATTTTTCCGTAAAAAATTATTTTGTTTTCTTTTTGTGCGCAACCACATAAACCAGTGTAGCCGCAAGGATCGCAAAGAACACCAGACCACCGGCATTTCCCAGATGAATCGGTAACAGTTTTGTCAGGAATGCTGCAAAAGTATCTTCGCCCATTGGAATCACTGCAAAGACAGCCAGCAAAATTCCAACCAATCCTTCTCCTGCGATCAATCCGGATGCGTATAACACACCGCGGTCAACGCCTTCCTTATTTTCCTTCTTGCGTTCAAAGAACCAGCGGATCAGACCACCAACCATCAGCGGTGTGCTCAAGTGGATCGGCAGATATAAACCGATTGCAAAAGGAAGTACCGGCATTCCAAGAATCTCTACTACAATCGCAATGGCTGCTCCCGCAAAGATCAAAGTCCACGGGAGGTTTCCACCCATGACTCCTTCCACAACCATCTTCATCAGTGTTGCCTGTGGAGCCGGAAGTTTGTCCGTTCCATATCCCCAAGCTGCATTTAATAAATAGAGAATTCCGCCGATTGCAAGAGCCGAAGCTACTACACCGATCAACTCACCAATCTGCTGTTTTTTCGGAGTAGATCCTACAATATATCCGGTTTTTAAATCCTGTGATGTATCTCCAGCAACTGCTGCAATGATACAGATCACCGAACCGATTGCGATTGCACTTGCCATACCGGCATATCCGATCATACCGGTGGCTTTTAACAGAATCGTTGCGATCAAGAGTGTCGCGATTGCCATACCGGATCCCGGATTGTTGGAGCTTCCTACCAGACCAACCATTCTTGATGAAACAGTTGCAAAGAAAAATCCAACAATGATAATGAAGATTGCTCCCACAAAATTCACAGGAATCGCAGGAATCAGCCACATCAAAATTGCAAGAATACCAATCACCAGCACAACAAACGGAATCGGAAGATCACGTCCGGTTCTCGTATCATCACCGGATTTTACGCCAAGACCTTTGAATGTTTCTTTAAAGGTCTTTACAATCAGTGGTAATGATTTGATCAGGCTTAAGATACCGCCACATGCAACAGCTCCGGCTCCGATATAGCGCAGATAGCTTCCCCAGATCTGGAAGGTAGATAACTCTGAAATTGGTGCCGTCGCCGGATACAGTGTCGCATCTCCACCGAACAATACGATCATTGGCATGATCACAAACCAACCCAATGTCGCGCCAGCAAACAGGTAAGAAGAAACCTTGGCTCCACAGATATAGCCGACACCCAGCAAGGCCGGAAGAACGTCCATGCCAATACCTGAGCCCTTATACTTTTTAAAAGAGAAGTCAACTTCACTTGGGAATACTGCCAAGCCGTCTGTAATAAACTTGTAGATAGCTGCGACACCAAGTCCGGTAAATACGGTACTTGCTTTCGCACCTCCGGCCTCACCGGCAAGAAGTACTTCCGCACACGCGGTTCCTTCCGGATATGGAAGCACACCATGTTCTTTCACAATCAAGGCACTTCGAAGCGGAATCATAAACAGTACGCCAAGTACACCACCAATTAATGTGATCAATGCAATTTCCACAAGTGAAGGATTACTCATGCTTCCTTCTCCCGCCCACATAAACAATGCCGGCATTGTAAAAATCGCACCGGCTGCCACAGACTCTCCTGCGGAACCGATCGTCTGAACCATGTTATTCTCTAAAATCGAATCTCTGCGTAAGATTACTCTGCAGATTCCCATTGAGATAACCGCTGCCGGAATCGATGCAGATACGGTCATACCTACACGAAGTCCTAAATATGCATTTGCTCCACCAAATATAATTGCCAAAAGCACGCCCAAAACAATCGATACGACTGTCAATTCAGGGAGCACCTTATCGGCAGGAATATATGGCTCAAATTCCTTTTCGTTAGACATCAATCTAACCCCCTTTGTTTATTTGTATGTTTGAGTTATATAGATTCTATGTCTCACTGTCAATTTTCTGTGGTAAAGAGGTAACACGGTACAGTACATTTATTTATAATATTCGTCAAATAACTGCTTTGCAATCGGAACGGCTACTGTTCCACCATTACCGGCACCTTCCACCATGACTGCAACGGCAATGCTCCCTTGTCCTTTTTTGGAAGCATATCCCACAAACCAGGCATGACTCTCTCCTTTATTCGTCCCAAACTCGGCTGAGCCGGTTTTTCCTGCCGCCGTATAATCCGTTGTATTTAGTGCTTTTGCTGTTCCATCCAGCACCACCTGCCGCATATATTTTCTTAAGATTTTAGCCTCTTTCTTCGTCATCAGATTTTTGTATTCCACAGGCTGAAAGCTCTCTACCACCTGACCGCTGTCACTTTCGATATGATCCAGAAGATAAGGCGTCATCAGTGTTCCTTTATTTCGGATCGCACTGACGAGCAGTGCCATTGAATAAGGTGTCACCAGGGTATTTCCCTGACCAATGGCCGTCGCCATGATCTCACTGTCACCGGCACCTTTTTCCAATACAAACCGGTTCTTTGCACTGTTTATCTTTCCCGGACTTTTCCCGTTTAACAGTAATCCGTCCACCGTTTTTGCATATTGATCCAGATCTAATTGCAGACCAATATCAGAGAAAGCGGTGTTACATGATTTTGCAAAAGCACTGCCAAGATCAAGCTGCCCGTGAACCGACCCGCCAAAGCAATGGATCGTATAGTTGTCACTGGTGATACTCCCAGTACAATGATAGTCAAAATCATTGTAATTCGTCGGATGCTCTCTGATATATTCCAGAGTTGTTGCGATCTTGAAGGTACTTCCCGGCGGATATAAACCGGACGTGGCACGATTTAAAAGACTGGAATTCTCGTCCTCATTTAATGTCTCCCAGTCAGATACGATCGTATTCGGATCGTAATCCGGTTTGGAAACCATTGCAAGAATTTTTCCGGTCTCGGGCTCTATCGCAACTACGGCGCCATCCCGCTGTCCCAATGCATTGTAGGCAACCTCCTGCAGATCACA
>JALEJB010000212.1 GCA_022768825.1 Lachnospiraceae bacterium | reverse complement strand
TCTGAGAGATGTACTGGGACTTTTACCGGATCAACTTTTACAAATGAATATGGCGGCCAATACATTTGTGCTTTATGAAATTGGAGGAAATGTAGTTCCTTCCATACCGATTCTTATGACGATATATCCGTTTCTTTGTGTCTTCCTTCTTCCGATTATGTATCATGTATATCATAGGACGGAAATAAAATAAAAGAGAAGAACGCAGTCTGCTTTTCCTGACTGCTACAATACAAAATGCATGAAAAATTGACGCTTTTAGATGAAGAAAATGCCTATACAAAGTAAAAATACCATTGTAAAATAAGAGTATGTGAAAGATCTGATCAATTGGAGGATGAAAAGATGTATGAGTATAAGGTAGACATTTATGCAGTAAAAAATGCTGAGGTTGAGATGAACAGAATGGCAAAGGAAGGATGGCGAGTGGTAGCGGTAACACCTAATATTGCTATGGGCCATGGAATCGTGGTGACATTTGAACGAAGTATCTCAAGCAGAGCCTGATTACGGGGAGATAAAACATCATGAAAAAATAGTTTCGTTGATAGCACTTTGAGGAGGACAAACATTTGAAAAACGGGGAATTTACCATTCGTCCGGAGGAACATAAAGATTATAAGAGTATCGTTTCTCTGATCTTGCGTTCATTTCAGGAAGGAACAGACTATTCGGATGGAACCGATATTATTGCATTAGTAGAAGAAATCAGAGATTCGAAATACTATATACCGGAATTGTCTTTTGTCGCGGAACTAAATGATACGATTGTTGGTCATTTTTTGTTCTCAAAATTTCCTCTATCCCCTACAAAGGAAGGAGGACATGACGATGATGCAGATTCAGAAATCGTTATGTTAGCACCGGTATCTGTTCATGCTGATTATTTCCATCAGGGAATAGGAAGCGCTATGCTTAAAATGGGAATTGAGAAGGTAAAGGAAATGGGCTATAAAGGAATAACCGTTGAAGGAAATTTTAACTTTTATAATAAAGTTGGATTTAAAACATCATCAGAATACAACATTTTTCCAACAAGTGGATGGCCAATGGAAGAACCACGATGCATGATGTGTCAGGAGACATATGAAGGATCGTTGGATGGCATACAGGGTTATATCGTTTATGACATGTATTTCAATGCATAAAATTGGATTTTTATGTTTTGCAGAGGTAAAATAAGAATGAATACTAAAAAGGAAAAAGCATTTGCATATGTTGTTATGGGAATATATTTGTTATTTCTTTGTTGGCTGGTTCTTTTTAAACTGGCTGATTCCATTGATAAAATCCCTTTCATGAGAGGAATAAATCTGAGTCCATTTCATTACGACCAATTATCCAATACAAGATTCCATCAAATGGAAGTATTATATAACATATAGGAAGGCGAAGAAAATGAAAAAAATATTATAAGCTTAATTACTATTCTTTTGGCTGTGTCGCTTTGTGATTGTAGCACGAGGATGGATGGACAGGGGTTAATCAGTACAGAGGCAGAAGAAACTGAAACACAGGTTTTGGATGAATTTGGAGAAAACTTTTCCAACAGAAGTTGAAGAACCGGAAAAGGAGTCTGTGGATAATGAGACAGAAGAAGGCAGTTCAAAAGAGGTCACGTCAGAGAGCGATTATCCGGGAGCAGATGTAGTAGAAATTGTATATCTTCGTGGTGATGAGACGACAGTATATAAATTGGCAGATGGCACCTATATGGATCGTATTGAGCGTCATTTTACCTATAATGGAACGGATACATGGACGGACGAGGACGGAGTCGAGTGGAATGAGGTTGCAAAATCCCTTACTAACGATAATTCCTCGACCAATGTGGATGAAGTATCAGAGGACGAGGCGTGGAAAGAAGAACTTGAAAACAGTCTTTTTGAAAACTATGGGGTAATTCCGGAATAATCTTTATGAAATCTTTATTTTTTCCTACTATTCTATTTCTATAAAAACAGGGAAAGAAGGAATAGGTATGGAAATGATGCTTCAAACTAAAGAACTTTGCAAGTCATTTAAGAAACAGAAGGCGGTAAATAAAGTTTCACTAAATATACAAAAGGGGATCGTCTATGGCTTGCTTGGCCCTAATGGGGCCGGAAAATCTACAACCCTAAAAATGATTACCGGTGTTTTAAAGCCGACAGCAGGTAAGATTTATTTTAATGGCAAACCATGGAGCAGAGAGGCTTTGTCTGAGATTGGGGCACTGATTGAGAATCCGCCAATCTATGAAAATCTGTCTGCAAGGGAAAACCTGAAAGTCCGATCATTACTGCTTGGTGTGGCTGATAAAAGGATTGATGAGGTACTGCAGATAGTTTCTCTTGTAAATACAGGAAAAAAGAAAGCGGGGCAGTTTTCTCTGGGAATGAAGCAGAGACTTGGCATTGCAATGGCATTGTTGGGCGAGCCAAAACTCTTAATATTAGACGAGCCTACGAATGGGTTAGATCCGATCGGAATAGAAGAACTTCGCGAACTGATACGCTCCTTTCCGGCACAAGGAATTACGGTCATACTTTCCAGCCACATTCTCTCGGAAGTACAATTATTAGCTGATTATGTGGGAATTATTTCAGATGGTATTTTAGGATATGAAGGTCTACTGGAACAGGGAGAGAATCTGGAAGAACTCTTTATGAATGTTGTGAGAGAAAACAGAAAGGCCGGTGAAAATTATGCTTAGTATTGTGAGAGCAGAATATCTGAAAACAAGAAAGTCGATGGGGCAGGTGCTTACCTGGGCATTTCCGATGATTGTATTTGCGCTGGCATTTGTACTTACGTTAGGAATGACAAATGCATATGCAGAGAGTGTATGGAACTGGTGGTATACACTGTTGTTACCCGGAATGCTTGCCATTACCTGCTATCTTTCTATCATGCGCGAGAAAAAAACAAGATACTATCATCTGATGACGCTTTCTACCGGTAAAAGAAAATTGATGCTGGGTAAAATCATCTATATGGGATGTGTGATTTTGGTGTCAAATATGATGATATTTGTGGGTGCTTCTTTCGGGGGATTTCTATTGACCACTTGTGTTCCGTTCGGGGGAGCTGCAATTGCAATATTGGTTCTTACGATTTCGCAGCTATGGGAGATACCATTGCTTTTATTTTTGAGTGAACGCTTTGGAATGATTGTGGAATTACTGGTATGCCTGTTTCTCACGGATGGAGGTATCATCATTGCACCGACAGGAAAATGGTATTTTTTGGCTTCAGCAATTCCGATGAGGATTCTTTGTCCGCTCCTTCATATATTGCCAAACGGAATCAGGGCAGAGGAAGGTGATCCGCTTTTGGATGCGGGGGTAGTTTTCCCGGGTATTTGCTTATCCATGATGTGGTTCATTTTTGCAATGATTTTGTTTTTAAATTGGTTTGATAAGAGAGAGGGAAAATAAGAATGCTGAGAAGGAATCTCCATGCGGACTTGCTGAAAATGAAAGGGCGGACCATTACCCTTGCGCATATTCTAATTCCGATGATAACGAGTGGGTTGTTTTTAGCATATTATGCCATTTCCGGTTGGAGTGAGAATACAAAAATCATTGCCTTTTATCAGGCTGTTGGAGCAGGATTTCCTGTTCTGATTGGAATATTTACTGCGAGTATCATGGAACAGGAGCAAAGTGCCGGAGCATGCCAGAATCTGCTCACCTTACGAAAAAAGACGGTAGCTTTTTGGTCTAAGGTGATACTTTTGCTGATATTTAGCCTGTTTTCTGTATTATTAGCAGCAGGAATATTTGGCTTCGGGTTTTACAAAATCCTTGGGTGTAGTACGGTAAGCATCGTGACATATTTGATATCTGCATTTATTATGTGGTGTGGTAGTATTCCGCTATATATTTGGCAAATGTTTTTTGCTTTTCGGTTCGGAAAAGGAGTGTCCATAGGAGTGGGAATTATTTCCGGACTTGTTAGTGCATTAATGCTTACGAATCTTGGAATGTTTGTCTGGAAGTATGTACCTGTTTCATGGACAGGTAGAATCCCATACACATATTTAAAGATTGCTTTAGGAGAATCGGGAGCAATCAATGAAATGAAGTTTGTAATACCCATATTATGTGTATTCACAGTGATTAGTATGGTATATTATTTATTTTGGGCATCCCGTTGGGAAGGAAGTAAAATATCAGAATAGAGGTAACTGTTCAGAACAGATACGAATAGAGGGATAATATGGCGCAAATTTTAGTAGTGGATGATGATACAGCGATCCTTGATATGATAGGAACAATTCTAAGCAAGGATGGACATTTTGTAACAAAAGTAAGCAATCCGCTTGAGATAAATATGGAAAAAGTGACTCTGTATGATTTGATTTTGCTGGATATTATGATGCCCGGACTAGATGGATTCGTATTGTGTTCAAAAATCAGGAAGTTTGTTGACTGTCCTATTTTGTTTCTTACAGCAAAAACAGAAGAAAGCAGTTTGGTAAATGGCTTGTCATTGGGAGCAGATGACTATATCTGTAAACCATTTGGGGTTATGGAACTTCGTGCGAGAGTTGCGGCACACCTTAGGCGGGAACATCGGGAACATTCTGTGAGAATGGTTGTTGGACCGGTTTGCTTTTATTTATCTTTAAAACAGATGCTCGTTGATGGCAAGGAAATTCCTCTCACAAAAGCGGAGTATGAAATTTGTGAGTTCCTTGCAAGAAATCGTGGGCAGGTTTTTTCAAAAGAGCAGATTTTGGAGCAGGTGTTTGGATTTGACAGTGAGAGTAATGATAGTACCATTACGACTCATATTAAAAATATAAGGACCAAGTTCCCAGACTTTCATTGCATGCCGATAAAAACAGTTTGGGGGATTGGGTATAAATGGGAAGAGTAGAACAGAGAAGAGGAAGTACATTGAGTGCAATCTTTCTAAGATATGTACTGGCGATGATTGGATCGCTGTTAACTTTGGGGATATGTACGGTCCTTGTATTTAATATTCTTGTTAATACCGGCGGTATTTATCCGGCCAATTACGCAGAAAGGAAGATTCATGAAGCCTATGATATGATTCAGAATGCGGATGAAGTGACGGAGAACATCATACCGCCTCTTTGCCATTATGTCATTTTTTCTATGGGCGGCGAGGTACTTAGTGGAAATATACCGGAAGATTCGTTAGAAATTGCATGGAACGTTGCAAATCATGGAACCGCATCAGGAAACTACTTTTATAAGGTGATTCCACGTACGGATGAATATGTTGTTTTGCAGTACAGCTTGACTCCACAGTATCAGTCTGCGTTTCTGAGAGAACATTTCATAGAACCACAGAATTTGATGACGATCATAGTTGTTCTGAGTGGAATTACAATTATATTGCTTCCATCTGTAAGATTTGGGAAAAAGATGAAGCGAAAAATGAAACCGGTAATGAATGCAGTAGAGAGTATCAAGAATCAGGATCTTGAATATGATGTTGCTTATTCCGGAGTGAAAGAGATTGATGATTGCCTGTCATCCATAGATGAGATGAGAAATGCATTGAAGGATTCTCTGGAACGACAATGGAAGACAGAACAGGAGAAAAACAGACAAATGTCTGCATTGGCGCATGATATAAAAACCCCTCTTACTGTCATAAGTGGAAATGCAGAACTTCTTTCTGAAATGGAAATGACAGAAGAACAGGAAAAATATATTGATTATATAGTAAGCAGTGCATTGCAGATACAAAACTATGTACAGACATTAATAGAAGTAACAAAGTCGGTAGATGGTTATCAATATCGCTTCGAAAAAATAAGTACAGAAGATCTACTTAGTGACATCAGAAAGCAGACATTAGGACTCTCTGAAGTTTACAATCTCAAAATTAACTGGGAAGAACAATATGCCAGCGAAACAGGAAGTATTGTTTACGACCAGGTTGTAAGGGCTGTTATGAATATTATAAAAAACGCAGCAGAACATACACCGAAAGGCCAAACGATAAATATTTATATCAAAGAGCAGAATGGTGAGTTAACATTTACGGTGGAAGATACAGGCTGTGGTTTTACAAAAGAAGAGTTGTTACATGGAACAGAACAGTTTTTTATGGGTGATACAAGCAGAAGCGGAGGTGTGCATTATGGCATTGGCTTATTTTCTGCAAAATCAATAGCTGAAAAGCATGGTGGAAGAATATTACTCAAAAATTCGGAAGAAACCGGAGGAGCGAAAGTGGAGATCTGCTTTCATGTATATTAAATCTTTTTCTCTGTTATTTTCTGATCTAAAGAAATAATTTATGGTGATATTGAGTATGTACAGAATTTATAGTCCATTTATGTATACATAAGTGGTACATAAAATACAAAACATTGTATATAGGAATGCGGATCAATGATGAAAAATAGAACAAAAATAGCGATAGCAGGAGTTACGGCGGGAGCGTTGGCAGTTACCGCAATGGTCCTTAACAAACATCCGGAAAAAGAGATACAAATGCCTGCGGAAGAAACGCTGACAGAGGTAACGCCTAACACAGAAGAGAATCTGACCGAAATGTCTCCGGAGCCAGAGATGAAAACGGAAGCGTATGAGCCGGATGCATTTTATATTACCCCAATTACGGATGATATTTTTACGAAGATGCAGGGCAGATCCTATAAAGCAGATTGTACGATAGACAGGGAAGAACTTCGGTATGTTCATATTTTGCATACAGGGTTTGACGGGGAGACAAAAGAGGGTGAACTTGTTGTGAACAAAGCCATTGCGGATGATGTGCTTGCCATATTTGAGGAGTTGTACCGGGCAAAGTATCCGATCGAGAAAGTACGACTGGTGGATGAATACGGTGCGGATGATGAGGCATCTATGAGTGACAACAAT
>JALEJB010000199.1 GCA_022768825.1 Lachnospiraceae bacterium | reverse complement strand
ATATACGGTTCCAGTGCATCGTAAGCATACGGTAGTTCATATTGTTGATACATTTGATTCATTCTCCTTTTTTGTATAATGATCTGTTCTCTAACATTTTTATTATATTCCGGCCATTGAAATTTTTGCATTAATCGAATGTTCTTTCATTTTTTTCTGCTACCATTTTCAATGTTCTTTAATGATAGCACTTTAATTGAAAATTTACCAGTGTATTCCGTATGTGTTTTGAGTACGACAATCCCCTGTGTAGGCGATCCGGATGATGTCGTCGATCCCTGCTTCCTCAATTGAAATATCCTTGATCTGCGCTTTGGCACTCAGTTCTTCGATGATCTTTGCCGCAGTTGTCTCATGTTTCAGGAATTTGTATTTTGCAATATTTCCGTTCGTTTCAATCAGCTCACCCAGAGCCGACGGTATGATCTGATCATCAAAATATTCCACCACCAGTGTCTTGAATGGCGCAATACGATCTACGATCGCATCCAAATTTCCATCTTCCACCAGCTTCCCATGATTGATGATGATGATACGATCGCAAAGCTGTTCAATATCGCCCAGATCATGTGTCGTCAGGATCACTGTCGTACCGCGCTTCTCATTGATCTCTTTGACAAACTTTCGAAGGGCATATTTAGAACCCACATCCAACCCGATCGTCGGTTCATCCAAAAAAAGTACCTTCGGCGAATGCAGCATGGCAGCAACGAGATCCCCTTTCACCCGCTGCCCCAGCGACATCTGTCGAACCGGTTTGTCGATCAGTTCCCGCACACCAAGGATCTCATCCAACACATCCAGTGTCTCTTCATACTGCTTCTTGTCAATCTGATAAATATGTCGAAGCAGCTCAAAGCTCTCTCCCAGACGCAGATCCCAGTTCAACTGTGAACGCTGTCCGAATACCACCCCAATGTTTTGCACCACCTCTTTTCGGTGCTTTGTGATATCCTTCCCAGCAATCAGGATTTCTCCGAAAGTAGGTGTCAGAATCCCCGACATCATCTTGATCGTCGTACTTTTTCCCGCTCCGTTCGGACCGATAAAGCCAACAATTTCTCCCGGCTTGATGTGAAAGTTCAGATCCTGTACCGCCGCAATCACCCTGCTTTCTCTCGTCACAAGCGACTTTAGCGCGCCCTTAAATCCCTCTTCCTTTTTGACGACATGATATTCTTTCGATAAATGTTTGATCTCAATCATGATTTAATTCCCCGCACTTTCATATTTCTTAAGTCCATAGTTGAAAAAGATTCCTGCCACAACAATTACAGCGATTCCGATCACAAACGTCAGTCCGATCGCTCCCGGAAATCCGGTCAATCCGTTGTCCACACCGAGCATGCTTGAAACCGGATAGAAGCTGACCCATCCAATCGGAATGAGATACGTCAGAAGAAACTGCAGACTCTCCGGATACATCGACAGCGGATACATCGTGGTCTTGTCAAAAATTTCCTGTGTGTACTGTCCAAAATCATTGGCACTTCTTGTAAAAAAAGAAGTCGTACCAATCAGAATATAGATGCCTCCCCGAATCAGCGTGGCTCCAATCAACAGTGCCAGTATACATAGGATATTCTGAAGACTCCACGCAAATCCCACCTTGTGACACCCGTATAGAAACACCACAATTCCCGGAAGGAGATCCGTGATTCCGAAAATATTGATCTGCGTGAAAAAAAATTGGTACAGCACACCAAGCGGTCTGGTCAGATAGCGGTCAAACTCTCCTTCCAACACATAATAGCCCATAAACCATCCCTGAATAAAAAAGATCATCGACAAGGCATGAGAGATCACCGACAGACCATACAAAAATGCCAGCTGACCATAGCTCCAGCCATTGATCTCACCAAACTCCTGCACCACAAATTGAATCGTCGCAAATCCGACAATAAACTGCAGCGGATTGGAAAGTAACCATCCCGCAATACTCGACGGATATTCCACAATTGTAAGGATTGCCATGCGGATGCACGCAAACGTCACTTCGAAATAATGCGTCAAAGTTTTTATGTATTTCATTTGCGCTCACCCTCCCTGTATCATGACTTTGTCTGTCACACGTTTTTCCATAAACCGAAAGATTGTAAAAAGCACCACAACCCAGATCGTCTGTACCAGCAAGCCTCTGACCAAAGACTCCTTCGTATACTGTCCCACATAAATCGTCAGCGGCATCTGATAAATATAGGCAAACGGCAGACATTCCAGAATGCTGCGCAACCACTCCGGGAAAAACCAGAGCGGAATCATGCTTCCCGACAACAGGCGGATCAGATGTTTTTTCACCTGGATCAGCGCATCCATCTGAATGATTGAAAATGCCCACATTCCAAAGATCACACTCAGATACCAGTTGATGAAAAATGCCAGCAGGAGACTAAGCAAGAACAATAGCAGCTCCGGCAGACCGGACGGCGTCGGCAGCTTGATAAACAGGCTTCCGATGAGAAAGATCGGCAGCAGATTCTGAAAGAAGAGAGCAGTCACAGTCCCGAGATTTTCTGCAAAAAATACTTTAAACAGATTGACCGGACGCATCATATCAATGGCAATGGTTCCTTTTTGTACACTGTCCGTGATGCGGCGCTCCACGCCTGTCGTGAGCACCACAGAGAGCATCGAAGAGATCACCGTATAGGTCATCATGGTATCCACCGTGACACCTTTTACCATTGTTGCGTTGCGAAATAAAGCCTTCCAGAAAAATGCAGTTGCGATCATAATGATCGTCTGCATGATGATATTGCCGTACACATCAAATTTATATGCCAGACTTTTTAGGATCTGCGTCTTATATACATAGAAATAGACGTTTCCATTTTTCTGTTTCATTGTGATCTCACCGCCATTTCTTTTCTGTATTCCTTTGGACTCATGCCGATGCGCTTGCGAAATGCCTTTGCAAAATAGCTGCTTTCCGCAAAACCCGTCTCATATGCAATTGCGGTGATCGACCAATCGGTTTCCCGCAACAGATACGCGGCCTTTTCCACACGATAATGATTGACATATTCCATCGGTGTCAAGTGCAGATACTGTTCAAACAGCTGAATCCCTTTCGTTTTTCCGACCATTCCCGCGTCGCAGATTTCCATCAGTGTCAGCTTGTTCTGATAGTTCGTCTGCACATAGGTCATCATCTGTTTCACCTGACTTAAGCCCCGGTTCACCGGTTCCTCTTTTGGTTTGAACTGAATATTTGCATACAAAGTTTCCCAGATTTCATAGAGGTCCCGCATCACCCGAAGCGTGCCATTGTTTTGCGCCAATTTTCCTTCCATGTCTACGATCCGGTCAAAGATCTTTTTCTGCCAGGCCGTCTCTTCGCTCAGAAAAATGTATGGGATCTCGTCATTTTCAATAATCGGAGACACATATTTCTCAGCGATATAATTCGATGAACAAAGCAACGTCGGATGAAAGATCAGACAATACAACTCACATTCCTCGTGATTCGTCTCTATGAGGTGCAGCTGCCTGGAATTGATAAAAATCCCCTCGCCCGCATGCATCGTGATCGCAGAACCGTTCAACTGATGCCTGATACTGCCCGATACGACGTAGGTCAATTCAATCTCATCATGCCAGTGAATGGATATGTCAGAAAAATCCCATTCTGCACAGATATGATTTTTGCGATAAAGCATCGGATAGTCCGGTATGTCATAATGAAATACTTCCGATGCGTCAGAACGAATGTCAGCCATCTTTTTTCTCCTTGCGTG
>JALEJB010000158.1 GCA_022768825.1 Lachnospiraceae bacterium | reverse complement strand
AGTTCGCCGCCATTTTTGTGGCCCTGCTATTTCGGAACAGACATACCGGAGCGCAAGCAGTTGATCGCATATGAACGCACGATCGAAGAGATCCGCGAGATCATTGGAGCAGACACGTTGGGATATTTAGAGATTCCTCGTCTGGAAGAGATGGTTGACGGATTACACATCTGCAAGGGCTGCTTTACCGGCACGTATCCGATGGAACCGCCACAAGAGGATATCCGCGGGGACTACGCCGATAAGCAATAGGTGATTGCGAAACTCAAGAATTACGTAGATAGGGAATACGTAGTCACATGTATCTGAGTTTCGCAAATGCCTAACTGTGAATAATATTGAGAGGAGAAAACAAATGAGTACAGACAGATATTCAAGTCCGCTTTCTGAGCGTTATGCCAGCAAGGAGATGCAGTATATTTTTTCACAGGATATGAAGTTTACGACCTGGAGAAAATTATGGATTGCACTGGCAGAGACAGAAAAGGAATTAGGTTTAGACATCACACAAGAACAGATCGATGAGTTAAAAGCGCACGTGGACGATATCAATTACGATGTTGCCAAAGAGCGTGAAAAACAGGTTCGTCATGATGTCATGAGTCATGTATACGCATACGGACAGCAGTGCCCGAAGGCAAAAGGAATCATTCACTTAGGAGCAACCTCCTGCTACGTCGGTGATAACACTGATATCATCATCATGGCAGAGGCATTAAAGCTGGTTCGTAAAAAGCTGATCAATGTCCTGGCAGAGCTTGCGAAATTTGCAGACAAGTATAAGGGACTTCCAACATTGGCATTTACCCACTTTCAGCCGGCACAGCCGACCACAGTTGGAAAACGTGCCACACTTTGGATGCAGGAATTTTATCTCGACCTTGAGGATCTGGATTATGTCCTCGGAAGCTTGAAGCTTCTCGGTTCCAAAGGAACAACCGGTACACAGGCAAGCTTTAAAGAGTTGTTTGACGGCAACAATGAGATCATTGACAAAATCGATCCGATGATCGCCAAAAAGATGGGATTTGAATCCTGCTATCCGGTTTCCGGACAGACCTACTCAAGAAAAGTTGACACCAGAGTGGCCAATGTGCTTGCGGGAATCGCTGCCAGTGCACATAAATTCTCAAATGATATCCGTCTTTTACAGCATTTAAAAGAGATCGAGGAGCCGTTTGAGAAGAATCAGATCGGATCTTCCGCAATGGCATACAAGAGAAATCCGATGAGAAGTGAGCGTATCGCATCATTGTCCCGTTACGTGATGATCGATGCACTGAACCCTGCGATCACTTCTGCGACACAGTGGTTTGAGCGTACACTGGACGATTCTGCAAACAAGCGTCTGAGCATTCCGGAAGGATTTCTGGCGATTGACGGTATTTTGGATCTGTGCCTGAACGTGGTAGACGGATTGGTTGTATACGACAAGGTGATCACCAAACGTCTGATGAGCGAGCTTCCGTTTATGGCGACCGAAAACATCATGATGGATGCTGTAAAGAAGGGTGGAGACCGTCAGGAGCTGCACGAAAAGATCCGTCAGCTTTCGATGGAAGCAGGAAAGCATGTCAAACAGGATGGACTGGACAACGACCTGTTAGAGCTGATCGCAGCGGACGATTCTTTCGGACTTACATTAGAAGAATTGAAAGAAAACATGGACCCGGCGAAGTATACAGGACGCGCCGAGTATCAGGTGGAGGTATTTTTACGGGATGTGATCCAGCCGGTTCTTGATGCAAATAAAGATGAACTTGGAATGACTGCAGAGATCAACGTCTAAGAAATAGGGCTCAGATAGCCGATATATTTATTGGTGATCTGAGCCTATTTTGTATATGGAAACAATGATTTCAGACAAAGGAGAAACGAATGAAAATCAATTCTGTAACCGACATCAATGGAACTGTGATTCCGTTTGCGGAGAATGTCAAGACGGAGCAATCGGATTTTTCCGATTATCTGTCACAGGCACAGGAGCAGACCAAGACGGTATCGCTGGATGATATTTTTGAAAAAGCATCAAAGACCTATGGTGTGGATGAGAAATTGCTCAAGGCCATGGCAAAGACGGAATCGAATTTTGATCCGAATGCTACGAGCCATAGCGGCGCGATGGGGATCATGCAGCTGATGCCGGAGACAGCGAAGGAACTGGGGGTAATGGATGCCTATGACCCGGAGCAGAATATTATGGGCGGGGCGAAATATATTGCCAGTCTCATTGAACGTTATGATGGAAATGTGACCTACGCAGTGGCAGCTTATAATGCAGGAAGCGGAAATGTGGATAAGTACGGCGGGATTCCGCCCTTTGAGCAGGTGCAGAATTATGTAAAAAAGATAGCAGGGTATTTGAAGAACAATGATTACGAGATTCCGCAGCAGGCTGACCTGGTCAGCTATACAACGACGCAAAGCGTACCGGACGAAGAAGGAGAGCCGCAGACCTTGGGTGAACAGATCACGGACAAGATCAGGGAATTGTTTACCTATGATGAGTATCTGGAATTTCTGGAGTTGTTTTTACAGCAGTTGACCGAACGGCTGCAGCAGAAGCTGAATGAAAAGACACAAAATGTGACGGAGCTTGGGGAGGCACAGCAGAATGCCGGCCAGGATGAACTCCAAAATACAGACAGTGATGCGTACAATGCTTATCAGAATTTCCCTTCCAACAACCGGATTGCGGTGCTTTTAAGACCAAATAATGGCAATTAGTGGTAATTTTACAAAAAAAATTAGATTTTTTTAAAAAATTTGTTCATTTCTAACATGAAGTTTGGTATAATGGCATATATATACAAAAGTAATGTGAAGGAGGATATATAATGGAAAAAGAAATGATAGCCATGCTTCTTGCTGGCGGTCAGGGATCGCGTCTGTATGCTTTGACAGACAAGCTTGCCAAGCCTGCAGTGCCATTTGGGGGAAAATACAGAATTATCGATTTTCCACTTTCCAATTGTGTAAATTCAGGTATCGATACAGTTGGAATTTTGACGCAGTATCAGCCGTTGGTATTGAATGAGTATATTGGAAATGGTCAGCCGTGGGATTTGGACCGTTTACATGGTGGTGTCCATGTTCTGTCGCCATATCAGAAGGCGACCGGTTCGGATTGGTACAAAGGAACTGCAAATGCAATTTGTCAGAATATTCCTTTTATCGAGCGTTATGATCCGAAATACGTGATTATTTTGTCCGGCGACCAGATCTGCAAGCAGGATTACAGCGAGTTTTTGAAGTTCCACAAAGAGAAAAACGCAGAGTTTTCTGTAGCAGTTCGTGAGGTACCATGGGAAGAGGCATCCCGCTTTGGATTGATGGTTACCGACGAGAGTGGAAGAATTACAGAATTCCAGGAGAAACCGAAGGAGCCAAAATCAAATCTGGCATCTATGGGTATCTACATCTTCAACTGGGATGTTCTGAAAAAGTATCTGTTAGAGGACGATGCAGATCCGAATTCAGAGAATGACTTCGGAAATAACATTATTCCGAATCTGTTGCGTGATGGCAGGGATATGTATGCCTTCCGTTTCAACGGATACTGGAAGGATGTGGGAACGATCCATTCGCTTTGGGAAGCAAATATGGAAGTATTGGATCCGGAGCATAGTGGTATCGATCTGTTCGACAAGAAGTGGAAAGTTTACAGCCGCAACAGCGGTATGGCCGGACATCATATCGGAGCAACTGCGGATGTGAAGAACAGTATGGTGACAGACGGATGTCAGGTATACGGTTCGGTGAAACATTCCGTATTGTTTGACGGTGTTATCGTCGAAGAAGGCGCAGAGGTAGAAGATGCAGTCATTATGGGACACACCGTGATTCATTCAGGTGCCATCGTGAAGCATTGTATCGTTGCAGAAAATGTGGAGATTGGAGAGGGTGCAATTGTAGGTTCCATGCCGGATGCCACAACTGACGGAGTCGCTACGATTGCTTCCGGAGTACATATTGGAAAGAATGCCCGCATTGGATGTAATGCAATGGTACGAGAAAATGTGAAGGAGGGCGAGAGTCATGATTAGTTCTAGTGTAAATGCACTTGGTATTATTTTTCCGAACAGTTACGATTCCATGGTGACCCCATTGGTTACCAAGCGTGTAATGGCGTCGATTCCTTTTGCAAGCCGTTATCGTATGATTGATTTTTTACTGTCATCAATGGTGAATTCGGGTATCGGTAATGTATCGGTTTTGGTTCGAAAGAATTATCATTCTCTGATGGATCATCTGGGAAACGGACGTGAGTGGGATCTCTCACGTAAGAATGGTGGTTTGAATATTGTTCCGCCATTTGCCGAGAAAACGGTTAAGGTTTATAATGGACGTGTGGAGGCATTGACCAGTATTCTCCACTTCCTCAAAGCACAGAAAGAAGAGTATGTTGTTATGGCAGACTCCAATATTGCTGTGAATTTTGACTTTGAGAAAATGATCCAGGAACATATTGAGTCAAAAGCAGACCTGTCAATCGCTTATATCGAGCGTGATCTGCCATCTGTATGGCCGGCAGAGACTTCCGTAGAGGCAAACAGCTGCTATTATACACTCCGTATCGGAGAGGACAACCGTGTGACAGAGATGCATATCAATCCGAGAGATATCGGCATGCAGAACATCTCTTTGAATATTTATGTGATGTCTCGGGAGAAACTGATTCAGCAGATTGAGGATGCGGCAGTTCGTGGCGTAATTTTCTTTGAGCGTGATGTGATCATGCCAAATCTCAACAAGCTGAATGTGCATGGATTCAAGTTTGAGGGATATGTGTCACTGATCAATAGCCTGAAGGCATATTTTGATGAGAACATGGCACTGTTGAAGCCGGAAAATGCACAGGCGTTGTTTGCAGGCAATCCGTTCTACACCAAGATCCGTGATGACAATCCGACCAGATACACCAACGATTCCAATGTACATAATGTGATGGCAGCGGATGGATGTGTCATTGAAGGAACGGTTGAAAATTGTGTCTTATTCCGTGGTGTACATATCGCAAAGGGCGCGGTTGTGAAAAACTGTATTTTGATGCAGGATACCTATGTAGGAGAAAATGCGAAGATTCAGTATATGATCACGGACAAGAATGTGACAATTACACAGAATCAGGAGATGAACGGAACAAGCAGTTTCCCTGTATACATCGAAAAGAGACAGACTGTATAGGTTGAGTTTGGGCACGAGGCATCAGCTTCGTGCCCCCCCTTTTCAAAAAAAATATTTTTATTGTTGACATCCGATCGGACATATAGTAATATATATTTCGTTGAGTGCTTCAACACACTTAGCAAGCTGCCATGGCTCAGATGGTAGAGCGTCGCATTGGTAGTGCGGAGGTCACGGGTCCGATTCCCGTTGGCAGCTTT
>JALEJB010000131.1 GCA_022768825.1 Lachnospiraceae bacterium | reverse complement strand
CCGCCAAAATTCTGTGTCACACAGCTTTTGATTCCTTCCTCGTTTGCGATCGGAAGGTAAAAACGCAGATTTTCATCCGGTCCAACAATCTTAAAATCTCCATTTTTTCCACCAAAATATACTTTACTATCTCCCATTTTTTCCTCCTGATAGATATCTTTCGCCGACCCCATGCATCGCATGAGATCGGCAAAATTGTTTTGTTTAGCCTAATACTAACTCTACCGTTGTGTTGTCTGTCATCTTATCAAATGGAATATAATCCCCATCCAGCTTCTCGCCGTTGACCGTCAAGGATGCGCATCCGCTCTCCACGTGGTTCGGATTCTTCACAACGATGGACAGATGTTTGCCACGGAAGTCTTTTTCCACGCTGTACTCATCCCACTCCTTTGGAATGGACGGTGCAATACGAAGTCCGTGGAAATCCGGTCTCATACCCATGATACCTTCGACGCATCCTACCATAATGGTAGACGCGGTTCCTGTCAGCCAGTGTACGTGTGAACGTCCAAAATGCGGACTTGCTTTTCCTTCGGTAAACTGTCCGTAGCAGTACGGCTCCAGCTTGCGGATCTCAGCACGATCATTCTGTGCTGCCGGAGCGTTCTCCATGAAATAAGTAAATGCACGATCTCCATGTCCGCGAAGTGCCTCTGCCAGAATGATCCAGCCCTGTGACTGAGAGAAGATACCGGAATTCTCTTTGACACCCTGATTGTAGATCACTGCCAGCGCACCGTCAAAGGAATGCAAGTGATATGGCGGATCCATAAGGATTGCACCATACTCTGTATTTAATCTCTCATATACCATGTTCAGTGCCAGATCAGCCTGTTCATCTGTTGCCAGTCCGCTGATGACAGCCCAGCTCTGTGGGTTCAGCCACATATTTGCTTCCGGAGCAGTACGCTCTCCGATGACTTCACCCTTCTCGGTAAATCCACGGATAAAACGATCCTCGTTCCAGCAAAGGTCATTGATGATTTTTGCAAGCTTGGTCTTTTCTTCCTCTAAGTATGCGAAGTAATCTTTGTCACCCTTATACTCAGCAAATTTCTGTAAAATGTTCATAGCAAAGTAGAACTGTAACGCTACGAAGCTTGACTCTCCGTCTTTTCCAAGACGTAAGCAGTCATTCCAGTCGGCATATAATCCTGCCGGCATGCCATGGATGCCCAAATGATCCATAGAGAACTGAATGGCTCTCTTTAAGTGATCGTATACCGTTCCCTCGTCCTTGTTCGCATAAGGGATCACCTCATCGATAAAAGCAAGGTTTCCTGATTCCGCGATGTATTTGTACACAGTCGGGAATAACCACAGCGCATCGTCTGCGCGGTATGCAGGATGTCCGGTTTCTTTTACATAAGATGCGTCATCCGGAGTATCCTCATGTCCTGCATTGTGTGTGAATTTTACAAGTGGGAGTCCACCACCGTTGTCCACCTGTGCGGAAAGCATGAAACGAATTTTTTCAACTGCCATCTCCGGTGCCAGGTGGATCACACCCTGGATATCCTGAACGGTATCACGGTAACCATATCCGTTACGCAGTCCGCAGTAGGTAAAGCTTGCTGCTCTTGACCAGATAAATGTCATAAAGCAGTTGTATGCATTCCATGTATTGATCATGGAGTTGAACTCTTTGCTTGGCGTGTTTACCTGGAAGTGAGAAAGCTTCTCATGCCAGTAATTGACCAGCTCCTCATATTCCTTTTCGCACTGCGCTGTGACATCGGTATATTTTGCAAGGATCGCCTCTGCCTCATCATTCTCTTTCATACCAAGAATAAATGCAATCTCCTTTGTCTCGCCCGGCTGTAAACTGATTATGGTTGCCAGTGCTCCACAGCTATTCTGGTTGTAGCACTGCTCACCGGAAAGCTTTCCGTTTTCTACAGAAACCGGATTGTGATATCCGTGATATCTGCCTAAAAATCCTTCTTTGTCTCCACAGCAGGAATCTACCGGTGCTCCCACCAATGCAAAGATACGATCGGTTGCCAGCTTCTCGTCTACCTCGTTGCCAACTTCCACCCAATCCAGATTTCCGTGGATCGTCTGACGGATACGGTTCTCTACGAACTCGGTTCTGGTGATGAACTGTGAATACTGTAAGTTGACCTGATCCTGCTCGTAGTTGCTGTGATTGGTAAACTCTGCGTATCCTGTTACGGTCAGCTCTCTCGCCTCTGCAGAGTCATTGCGAAGCTTTAAGTTCCACACTTCATAAGTCTGATCTAACGGCACATAATACAATGCTTCCGAATGGATTCCGCTGTAATCGGCAAGCATTCTCGTATAAGCTGTTCCGTGATGACATTCACTCTTGTACTGCTCTAAATCTTTTCCAACCGGCTGCCACGAAGCTGACCAGTAGTCCTTTGTTGCATTGTCTCTGATATACATATATCTACCCGGCTGATCAAACTGGTTGAATACGTATCTCAAAATTCGTCCGTTTGCTCCGGACTTCGCAAAGCTGTATCCGCCTGCATTGTTTGATACCAGCGCACCATACTCCGGTGAGCCTAAATAGTTTGCCCACGGTGCCGGTGTATCCGGTCTGGTAATCACATATTCTCTGTTTGCGTCATCAAAATATCCGTACTGCATAATTGCCTCCTCTTATTATGGTTGTATCAACCTGTCTCTTCTTTGTTTTTGTTACTGCTATCATAGCATCTCATTCCTACATTTCATATCAAATCAACGATGAAAATATCAGATTCATGTCCTAAATATTTTTAGAAAAAATAATATTTTACCATTTTTTACGTATTTTTTTACAAATTTCTACGATTACTTCTGAGCTGCGATCAATTCTTCTGCCAGATCCAGTGCACGGCGCGCCATCGCATCCATATTATAATACTTATACTCTGCCAGACGACCCAGCAGATAAAAGTGCGGAATCGCTTTTGTCAATACCTCATACTTCTCATACAAAGCACGGTTTTCGTCATTCAAAATGGCATAATATGGAATCTCACCGTCTGCCCCGCTATATGCAAACGGGTACTCCCGGACGATCGTCGTGCCGGCGCAAGGCAAATGTCCGATTTCCCGCTGTCCGGTCAGATATACAAATTCCGTGATCCGCGTAAAATCCTCACTGACTGTGTAATTGACTACCGAATGCTTCTGCTGATAATCTTCTGTCTCCAGATGCTCAAAGTCAAAACGCAGCGAGCGATACGGCAGCCGTCCGAATCTGCAATCATACAGCTCGTCCAAAGCGCCGGTGAAGATAATGGCTCCTTCATATGGTTTTCCTTCGAAAAGAACCGCCTGTTCCTGTATGGTCAAAAGTTCCGTTGCCTTCGTATGCAGCTTCACGGTGATATTCGGGTGGTTTAACATCGCTTCGAACATCGGTGTAAAACCGTCCAGCGGAACCCCCTGATATTTATCCTGAAAATACCGGTTGTCATAAGAGATCAGTACCGGCACTCTTCCGGTCACCTCCGGTGAGATCTCCTCCGGTGTCTGCCCCCATTGTTTCATTGTGTAGCGCAAAAAGACATTTTCGTACACGAACTGCGCGATTGCCTGAATATCCGGGTCATCACTTTTTTTCAGTTCCATGATCGGCACCCGGTTTCCTTCCCCGTAGGTTTCAATCAGCTTGCGCTCCAGTTCCGCTGCTTTTTTCTCATCATACACCTGATGCAGGGTATTCAGATTGAATGGAATCGGCAGCAAGCCGTCCCCCACTTTCGCAACTACCTGATGTCCCTGCGGATACAGATACCACTCGGTAAATCTGGAAAGGTATTCATACACTCCCTCATCATTGGTATGAAAGATGTGCGGACCGTATTCGTGGACCAACACACCGGCCTCGTCCGTGCGATCATAGCAGTTGCCGCCAATGTGGTCACGCTGCTCGATGACAAGCACCTGTTGTCCGCCGCGCTCAGCGAGCTGCCTTGCAACAACACTCCCTGCAATTCCTGCCCCGATCACAATTGCATCATAGGTCATTTTCTCTCCTCCTGATCTGTTTTTAATTTTATTTTTAGACGGCTATTTTGTGCCGCCGCTTAAGTTTTATCATACCATAGTCGAATGGCGATGGTAAAGGTGTCATTTCTTTAATTTCTCTTTTGGCACAACAGAAATGACACCGATGCACCCCTCATAGGCCGGTGAAAAAATATGCTGTGACACCTCGTTTGTGATTGCACCGTCCCAGGAGGCGTGCATATGCCCCGCCAGAATCTGACTGACCGCGGTATCTTCAGCATAGATGAAATCCAGAAACTCTCCCGTGATCTCATTTGGCATGTAATCTTCGCCACCCCAATAATAGATCTTATTTCTCGTCTCCATCGAAAACTGCTGCAACGATTCATCTACCTTTGATTCATATGGTACATGCGTGGCGATGATCACTTTTTTTCCGTCGTCCACAGCCTTTTGATATTGCCTCTCAAACCACTTCAGATACTTCGGTGACATGTTCCAGCACGAACGATTGATGCCCAATATGGTAAAGCCTTCGAAATCCAACCGCATGCTGGCCATATCATCTTTGTCGCCGATCTGTGCCACATGAAGCTTCATGGCATCCGTTTTTTTCATAGCATCGCCGCTATACCACCAGCCGTAGTCATGATCTGACCGGATATACATCACAGGTGATTTGATCTGTTCATAATATTCATTGAAAGCATCCAGATTTTTCCGGCTGAAATAATCCATGATGTCTCCACCAAGAATCACTGCATCAAATTCATTTTCATTGAGATATGCCACAATTTTCGGCCACAGTTCCCTGCTCATTATCCCCTCTTTTGTCACAAACATGGATTCATATCTGGATCGGATCGTCTCGATCTGATCTTTTGCCACATCCTCTGCCGGCTCCGTATCACTGATCATATGCAGATCACTCACCCATGCGATCTTATAGGCACGTTCTAAGCCCTCCACTTCCACCGTGATGTGTTCTTCCTGAAGTTCATAATTACTGATATCTTTTTTATTCTTACAGACACTGATGACCAAGAGCACTGTTCCCAAAAGCAAAACCAGTGCAATAAATATCTTTGTTTTTTTCATTTTCATATAAGATCCTTTTCAACGATTATCCGAATTTTTATTTCCTGCATACGATCTCTTTTGTTGAATATCATCTTTCCAGCTTGCGATTCTTTCATCAAATTCTTCAAAAAAATTTTTGTATGGCTTCATGTAAAAGATTTCTAAAAATTTTAGCTGATATTTTTCCAATACATCCTGCTCGTGCGCACCTGTCAAATAGATCTGTTCATAAAATGTCGATGTCTGACGTTTGATCTGATGCCACTGAATCAGAAAATCCTCATAGCTTCTTATATCAGGAATTCCAATCCAGTCGGATACCTTCACATTAGTTCGATTTTTTATCTTACATCCCAATTCGTGATCCAGAATATAGTACGACAGACTTTCCTGATCATTTTCGTCCACCTCAAATAATCGTCCAAGCGGATAGAGCCTGCAAAGTCCCGACCGGATCGGATGAATCGTGCATCGTCCCTGTTCCGATAAAAAAGGACACTTCCCCGGTGCTACCATCTTGATATTCGGCATAATTATCCCGTCATAGACACTCAGCTCGTATGGTCCATCCTCGGATACAAGAATGTCAAATGTAATCTGTGCTCCGCCTGCAAGTCTCATATGTGACATGAAATTCCATATGTCATACGGATCTAACACGATACTGTCACCCATTTCATGACAGCAGTCACTACACCCTGCGCACTCATTGCAAGCGATCGTCACCAGATCCTCATGTGTGTATTTTTTGTTATCCAAACTATGTTCTATCTCTTGATTTTGCATATTGATTCCCCGTATCCGTTTTTTATCTCATAATTATAATCCAAAACCCGTCAAAAGAACAGACACAGTAAAATGAAAAAAGGAACAGCCGATTCATGCCATTCCTTAATTCTCCTTAAAGATACCATATTTCCGCCGAAAAAAAGTAAACAGTCTCAAAGGAGACGAGGATTTTCTATCTGTAATTTCACCACAGTATCAACCGGAATGGTTTGAAGGCGGTGACCCAAGCGAGCAGGGCCTGCTTGATATTCATGCCGGTGCATACGAAACCGGAATGCTCTCTTATATGTATCCGGATCTGGTTGATCTTGACAAAGCCAAACGTCTGGATTCCTATTCCCTGTCTCCGGAAAATTTGGACCAATGGCTGGCCGGCGGCGACAGTACGGTAAATGCCGTTCCTTTGGGTTATGCAGGTAATCCCAAAGGATATCCGTCTGTAAGCAATATCGCAAAAGAGTTAATTGAAGTACAGGTAAAAGCGATTTGTGAAAATATACATATGTGACAGCACCCAAAATAAAAAAGAATGCGCAACCACATCTCTGTGCTTGCGCCTGCTTGTTATACGATGTCTGACATCTGACTCCGAAATGATAGTACGATCTCCTCTGCCTCTTTCACCGTGTTCTCATCAATTCCATCTGAAAGAAGTGTTTCCGCCAAGTCGCCACGCTGCAAGCGTTTGATTGCAGTCGACAAATATTCTCGACCTTCTGCATAGACATCAAAACCTCTATAGGTCTTATGATAACATTGACTGAAAAGACAAGACGATTTTCTCCGCCTCCTTCACAGTCTCCTCATCCATCCCATCGGATAAAAGTGTTTCCACCATGTCTCCCCGCTGTAAGCGTTGAATAGCCATCGACAGATTCTCCACTCCCAAAGACTGTCCTTGCCGGATTCCCTCCTCTTTTATTCCTTGACTCAGATTACACATAACGCTCACTTCCTCCCTGACATCCTCTGTTGGAATTTCATACTCTGATTGTATCATATTTAGCTTTTGTTCATTTGTCAACCCGTGGGATCC
>JALEJB010000128.1 GCA_022768825.1 Lachnospiraceae bacterium | reverse complement strand
GGCACACCTGCTAAACCTGAGCAGATGGAAGAAAATCAAAATTTTCAGATGTATGTCTGAGAAAGGAGTTTTATGACAGAACTAAATGAAGAGGAGCGAAGGCGCCGTGTCGATACAGGTATGTACGATGCGGCGTTTTCTGTTGTCAGAAACTCAAAATTATAATACTTGCGCAAGAATCTTTTCTGCCTTATAATCAGTATGAAAATTCATGTATTTTGGTAGGATCTGTGTGAAAAAGATGAAATATCTGTGACGTCCGGTCATCTTGAAACAAGAGACATGGATGTATGACAGATACAGATTATATAGAAAGAGAGATTTGAAATGGAAAGAGTAAGAACAAGATTTGCACCAAGTCCAACCGGACGTATGCATGTCGGAAACCTGAGAACTGCATTGTATACTTATCTGATCGCGAAACATGAAGGCGGAGATTTCATCCTTCGTATTGAGGATACCGATCAGGAGCGTTTCTATGATGAGGCACTGGACATTATTTACCGCACTTTGAAAAAGACCGGTCTGGAGCACGACGAAGGTCCGGATAAAGACGGCGGCGTCGGACCATATGTACAAAGCGAACGATGCAATAGCGGCCTGTATATGGAATACGCCAAAAAATTAGTGGAAAAAGGCGCAGCCTACTATTGTTTCTGCGATAAGGAGCGCATTGATTCCCTTCGTAAAACCGTGGCAGGAAAAGAGATCATGATGTATGACAAACACTGTCTGCATCTGTCCAAAGAAGAGGTCGAGGCAAATCTGGCGGCAGGAAAACCGTTTGTCATTCGCGCGAATATGCCGACGGAAGGAACGACTACTTTTCACGACGAGATTTACGGAGATATCACCGCATCCAATGAAGAGTTGGACGATATGATATTGATCAAATCCGATGGATTCCCGACCTATAATTTTGCCAACGTCGTAGACGATCACCTGATGGGAATCACCCATGTTGTACGCGGAAACGAGTATTTATCTTCCGCACCGAAATATACGATTCTTTACAAGGCCTTTGGATGGGAAGAACCAAAATACATCCACTGCCCGCTGATCGTCAATGAGGAGCACCAGAAGCTTTCGAAACGAAGCGGACATTCTTCCTACGAGGATCTGATCGAGCAGGGATTTTTGACAGAGGCAGTTGTCAACTTTGTTGCGTTGCTGGGATGGAGCCCGTCTGATAATCGAGAGATCTTTACTTTGGAAGAGCTGGTGGAGGCCTTTGATTACAGACATATCAGCAAATCGCCGGCAGTATTCGATATGGTCAAGCTGCGCTGGATGAACGGCGAGTATTTTAAAGCAATGGATGAGGAGCGCTTCTATGAGATGGCAGAGCCGGTGATCAAAGAAGTCATCACCAAGGATTATGATCTGAGAAAGATTGCCAAAATGGTGAAAACACGTATCGAAGTTCTGCCGGATATCAAGGAGCATATTGATTTCTTTGAGGCAGTTCCGGAGTACGATGTGGCGATGTACACCCACAAGAAGATGAAGACGAATGCCGAGACTTCGCTGGAGGTGCTGACCGACATTTTGCCGAAACTGGAAGCTCAGGAAGATTACAGCAACGATGCGCTCTATCAGATGCTTTGCGGATATGTGGAAGAAAAAGGGGTAAAGAACGGTTATGTCATGTGGCCGATCCGTACCGCGGTATCCGGAAAACAGATGACTCCGGGCGGCGCGACAGAGCTGATGGAAGTCCTCGGAAAAGAGGAGACTATCGCACGTATCAGAGCCGCAATTGAAAAACTGCAGAATTCATAAAAAGTAAAAAAGGTGTCAGACACCGTGAAGAAGTAATCCCCCAGTATATCTTACGACTTTTGTGCGGTCTACGCTTTGCTTCGGTCGGTACAAAACCGAGGTCTACCAGACCTCGTGTCCCCCGCATTTGCGGGCCCACGCACAATCGGAGTAATGATATACTGGGGGATTATTATATTTTCACAGTGTCTGACACTTTTTAAAATTAATACTTGACATTTGAATCGTATGCATATATAATACTAACTGTTCGTGAGTTAAATAGTGACACATGCGGGTGTAGTTCAATGGTAGAACACCAGCCTTCCAAGCTGGATACGTGGGTTCGATTCCCATCACCCGCTTTTTTTGTTGCAAAAATTCCCAAAGTATTTATAATAAAAGATAGTAGTTCAACAATATTATAATTAAAGGAGAACACTTTATGAAGACAGCGATCGCAACCGATTCCAATTCGGGTATCAGCCCGGCAAAAGCCGAGAAGTACGGCATTCATGTTCTGCCGATGCCATTTTATGTAAATGATGAGCTTTATTTTGAAAACCAAACGATTTCTCATGAAGAGTTCTACACACGGCAGCGCGACGGGGCAAAGATCTATAGCTCCCAGCCAAGCCCGGCGGATGTGATGGAGTTTTGGGACCGGTTGCTTGAGGAATATGATGAAGTGCTTTATATTCCGATGTCCAGCGGACTTAGCGGCTCTTGTGCAACCGCACAGGCGATGGCGCAGGATTACGACGGCAAGGTGTTGGTTGCCGATCTGGGAAGAGTGTCTGTCACACAAAAACAGGCAGTATTAGAAGCACAGAAGCAGGCACGTGCGGGAGTGAATGCAGCAGAGATCTTAAAATCTCTTGTCTACGCGAAAAATGAATGTCAGATTTTTCTCACGGTAGATGATCTAAAATATTTGAAACAGGGTGGACGTATTTCTGCAAGTTCTGCGGCGATCGGAACACTGCTCAATATCAAACCGATCTTAAGCCTGGAGGATGCAAAAGTAGAAGCGGTCGGAAAAGTACGTGGAGATAAGCTGGCACGCAAGAAGATTATGCAATGTCTGGATGAGACACTGGTTAATAAGTTCCATGCAGATAATATGGATGATTTTTATCTGGCGGCAGCAGGTAGTATGTCGGAGGAGAACGCACGTCAGTGGAAAACGCAGCTGGAAGAACATTTTGGTGTGAAATGTTCCATGTCGCCAATTCCTTTGAGCCTTGGATGCCACTTGGGATATGGTATTTACGGAGCTGCATTGATCAGAAAAATGCATTAACTTTGTAATTTCTCAGGAGAATGTACCCGGTACATTCTCCTGTTTGTGTTATGGCGATGAGAAAAATAGACGCTGCACTTGTGCAAATGGAGAGGAAAAATGAAAGAAGTATCAAATTGTGAGACCTGCGTCAATTTTGTATATGATGACGAGGATGAATGCTATGTATGTGATATGAATCTGGATGAAGACGATATGGTTCGCTTCCTGACGGGAACCTTTGACAATTGTCCATATTATCAGCTTGATGATGAATACCAGATCGTGCGTCACCAGATGTAGGACGGATTGCTTTTTTGGACAAAGCTTGCTATAATCTTAGAAATGATGGGTACATTTACCCTAAAGGAGATTTTATGAAGCAGTACAACAGAAGAATCGGAAAACTTATGGCACTGGGATGCCTGGCGATCGGATTGCTTTGGTCCAAAATGATAACTGTTTCAGCGACGACGATCGTTGACGAAAATCAGATCACAATTGTGGAGGATGATTCACTTGTGGAAGATGATGCACTTGTGAAAGTGCCGCTTCAGGGGCGCGTGAAGGTG
>JALEJB010000124.1 GCA_022768825.1 Lachnospiraceae bacterium | reverse complement strand
CTTGTAGAGCTTGATGGCGCGCCCTTCAAATACTTCGAGGCACACAGAGATGCATGGGCTGTTGAGACAGCATTCACATATCCCGGTGCAATCCAGTATTACGGACCTTCAGAGGTTTGTGATCTGACAACAAGAACACTTGCTCTTGAGCAGGCATAAAAAGAATTGACGGGAATATCCCAAAGATAAATAAAACCCTTCAAGCTGATGTAAGAGGATTACACAGTTTGAGGGGTTTTTTATATTAAATGGCTACGCGATTATTCCATCTGCTTTTTCTTCTAAGGCTTTGATGGCATAATACGTGTATTCACAGAATGGTACTTCGAGATGATGTTTCTTAGCCAATCTGATCAGGGTACCTGCAAGCATCTCTATCTCTGTATGTCTTCCGGCATCCAAATCCTGCAAAGTGGAGAATCTTGCCTGCGGTGAGCAGACATTGCGCCAATCCCCCTGCTGTGTCAGTGAAATCCCTTCTGCCTTTGCAACCTGGCATACCTCCTCAAACATCCGATCTCTGATTGCTGCCAGATTCTGACTGTCGTAATACGCACCAAATCCTACCCCAAGCACTGCCTGTGGCAGATTGTAAATAATGTTCATGGAATACTTTTCCCATTGCTTTAAAAGGATATCTTTCTCTATGATGCATTTTAATCCTGCGCGTTTCATCAGTTCTGCAAAAGCAAGCACCCGTTCTGTGGGCTCCGGATTTCCCTTTTCTCCGATACTGACACCAATCGTTGTTTCGGGAACGAAATGAATCTTGCCATTTCTCCTTTCGGATGAGATTTTCATGACAGAATATAACAAATGCTCTTCTCCAATGCGTTCTGCGATCACTTCTTCACTGTCGATTCCGTTTAACAAACTGATGACTGTTGTATGTTCTTCCGTCATCGTCTCAATCATGTCAAGAGTACTCTGCAGGCCGTTGTATTTTGTACAGACAAGTATCAGATCCGCGCCTTTTGCTTCCTGTGGACTTTTGATCTCCGGGTAATAAGTTTTCTCATTAATAACTACGCCTTCTTTTCGTAAACGCTCTGCCCGTTCTCCCTCTGCTACAACGCAGAAAGAAAGATCCTTAAGGCTCGTGAATCCGTAAATAAAATATGCGCCTACAGCACCTGCACCTATTAAAGCTACTTTTGTAAATTTCATAGTGGTTTCCTTTCTTCTCGTATATTCCACCCGTATATGAGAACAGATTTATATTTTGACGAGAACCTTCCACTTTCCCTTTTGCCTACCGTTCTCACGAGTTATTAATCCTTTTTCCTGCATTTCTACAGTGCGGCGTTTTATTGTTCTTTCAGATTTACCTGTTAACTCAGATATTTGTTTTTGAGTTACCGCTGGATTATTATTCAAAATATTAATAATAGCCAATTCTTCCAGCGACAATTCTAAAGTGTCATTTTGGCACTTTGAGTGGCACTTTCATTTTCGAAATCAATATGCATATATCTATTCTTTAATTCGTGCCCCGCATTCATCAAAAGATTTTCAAAAAACAATTCCAAAAACTCAGTAGTAGCATACACGCCATTTTGCAAATCATTGTAATTTGCCCTGACTAAAGCATTTCTAAAATACCAGGAATTTTCTGCAAAAGTTTCATTACTTACTGCAAATCCAAAGCTCTTCAAGTACTTAATGATAAATACCGCAGTCGATCTGGTATTTCCTTCTCCAAAGGGATGAATCTGCCATATTCCTGAAGTGAACTTTGCAATATGACGAACAGATTCATCTATGGTCAATCCTTCATAGGAGAAGTTCTTCTCCTGTGAAAAATCATAGTCAAGCGTGGCACAAATACTATCGAATGATGCATACATTACTGTATCACCTTTAAGTATCCACTCTTTTTTCGTGATATTGTAATTACGAATTTTTCCGGCATGACTAAACAGCCCTTCAAATAATCTACGATGAATATTCTGCCATTCTACCGGTGAAAACTGAAATGTCTTCTCTCCAAGTAGTTTTGCAATTCTCACAGAAACAATATCCGCTTCCTTGCTATCCTCTTCTATTTCATTTCTATCCTTCCGTTCTTCGTAATAACTGTGAATACGTTTATCCGCCTCAGTTATACTGATTTTTCCCTCAATATGTTCTTTGGCAGTCTCAATCAGATAATCAGAAGTTTTTAGTCCATCTACATCCTGAAGACCAATAGCAGTTTTCCAAGCATTACTTTTATCGATTTTCTCTGGCTCGCCTTGGCGAATATATTCATTTAGTTCTAATTCCCAATATTTATTCAAGAATATCACCTAGTCCTTTCATCCGTTACAATATGCTCAATTCCAACATGCTCTCGGCATAAATAATCTTTCATGAATTACAGCCAAACGATCAATATCATACGCAACCCCTGTTTCTTCAAAAACTTCCCTTTTTACTGCATCCTCAGCAGTTTCTCCCATATGGACACCAGATCCGATAGAGTAATAATAGTCTTCTAGTTCATTCCCTGCAAACAAAACACAGTCACATATTTCCAAAAAACGTCCTCAAACCCGCATAAAATCAAGGTTTCTTCGATAGCAAACAGACCGTCTCCACATGGACGGTATGCCCGAACTGATCGACCGGCCTTACCCTCTTCAACTCATACCCACCGTCGCACAAGATCCGCAGATCTCTCGCCAGTGTGGCAGAATCACAGCTCACATAGACGATGCGCTCCGGCTTCATTTTGAGCATCGTCTCTAAGCATGCACTGTCGCAGCCTTTTCTCGGTGGATCGACGACGATCACATCCGGGTGGGACATATCACCCTTCGCATAAAACTCCGGTAGCACCTCTTCCGCTTTTCCAACAAAAAACTGTGCATTCGTGATGCCGTTGAGCGCGGCATTGCGTTTCGCATCCTCGATGGCCTGCGGCACAATCTCCACACCGTAGACTTTTCCGGCCTTCTGCGCCAGAAACAACGAGATCGTTCCGATGCCGCAGTACAGATCCCAGACACACTCCTTCCCCGTCAGTCCGGCGTATTCCAGTGCCAGCGAATACAGCTTTTCGGTCTGCAGGGGATTCACCTGATAAAAAGACTGGGGCGAGATCTGAAATGCCACAGCCGTGTCCGTCAGCGCGAAGCAGTCATCGCTGCAATCCCGCAGATGGATATAGTCCGTGATGTAAGGCTCTCCCCAGATACAATTTGTCTGTGTTCCGAGGATTACGTTTGTGTTTTCCTGATTGATATTCACAGAAATGCTCTTCATGCCCGAAATCGCAGTCAGATGCTCCACCAGCTGGTCTGCCCCCGGCAGACTGCGCCCATTGATGACCAGACAGACCATGATCTCTTTTGTGGTAAATCCATAACGGATCAGGACGTGTCGAACCAGTCCTTTTCCGGTTGTCTCATCATAGGCCGACACTTGATGTTCCTTCATATACGCGAGGACCAGATCTAAGATTTCCCGATTCTGCTCCACACCCAGCAGGCAGTCCGTCACCGGAATGATGCTGTGTGTTCTTGCCGCATAAAAGCCTGCCACCGGATTGCCCTCATGATCTGTGCCGATCGGAAACTGCGCCTTATTGCGATAGCGGTACGGCTCGTCCATGCCAACCACCGGCTCCATGATCTCATCCACAAATTCCGGTGCGAAACCGCCGATTCGAATCAGATTGTTTCTCACCTTGTTTGCCTTATACGCAAGCTGAGCTGACACACTCATCGCCTGAATCTGGCAACCGCCGCAGCGTTTGTGCAACGCACATTTCGGTTCCACACGATCCTTCGATGAGACGATCAGCTCCTCCAATCTCGCATATCCGTAATTCTTTTTTAGCTTGGTGATACGTGCCCGGATCTCATCACCGGGAATGGCATCTTTTACAAAAAAAGCCATCCCGTCCAGATGTCCGATCCCTTCGCCTCCAACACCAATATCTTCTATTTTTAATTCAATGATGTCATTCTTTTTCATTCATCTACACTCGATCTTCTAAGATTCGATTCAAACAAACGATTGAATCCCAACCAGTCTGTGTTCCCCTTCGGAACCTTTGCAAAAATCTCCTTCATCGTCTCCATCTTTGCATCCAGGTTATCCGCGAAATTCAAGGCTACCGCTTCCGGTAATGCCGGTTTCTTTGGTGAACCATATTCCAGTTCTCCATGATGTGCCAGAATACAATGCTTTAACTCGTTTTCCAGCTTCTTTGGAAAACCGTCGATCTGTCTGCATTTTTCTCCGATAAATTCCATACCCATTGCGATATGTCCGAGCAATTGTCCCTCGTCGGTATAGTCGTTTGCCGGAAACTGTGACAGCTCATCCAGCTTTCCTACATCGTGAAACAATGCTGCTACCATCAAAAGATCCCGGTTTAACAGTGGATATGTACCGGCATAAAAATCACACAGTTTTGCAACTCCAAGGGTATGCTCTAACAGTCCTCCGGCAAATCCGTGATGCACGCTCTTTGCTGCCGAATGGAACTTGAAACGTTTTTCAAACTCCGCATCCTCAAGAAAACATCCTGCTGCCAGTTGTTTCAGATACGGGTTGGTCAATGCTCTGACGTAATTTTGCAATTCGCCATACATCACGTCCACATCCTGATCGGTCATGGGGATATAATCCTTCGGTTCATACTCCCCTTCTCCTGCCTTGCGAAGACGCTTGATGCTCAACTGCAGAGTGCCCTGAAAATTGGTCACATCTCCCATAACACTCACATAATCCATTGCGTCAAAATCCTCGATCCCTGCCGAACCCGGCTCCCAGATCTTCGCATCCAGTGTTCCTGTTTTATCCTGTAAGATCACAGAGTCATAAGGCTTTCCCGCCTTTGTCTTCAGTGTCTGCTTCTGTTTGCACAGATAGATCTCATTTACACGCGCGCCTTCTCGTATTTCTTCAATATAATGCATAATTGCCTCCCGGTTATTTTCTTACTCCGACGACGATCTCATTCGCCAGCTCTATATAGACATCATCACTCTGCCTCTGATAAGTCACATTGACTACATCATCGATATTCAGATCCAAGACCATGTTTTCGAATTGCTCCGCATTTTTGATCTCTGTTCCGTTCATGGATGTGATGACATCACCGCTCTGGAATCCACCATACATCGCCGGTGAATCCAGTTCCACTTCTTTGACATAAATGCCCGTTGGCATATCCAGTTCTTTTGACATCTGCTCTGTCACCATCGTTGTCTTTAATCCCAGGTAAGGGATTGGTTTATTATTTGACAAAAGCTCTATGACCTTTTTCAGCTGCGAGATCGCAACCGCCGTTAGGGTATTTTGCGTTTTTTGCAGATTATAGTCCTGCAGCACAAAACCGATCACCTCTCCTTTGGTATTGATCAGCGCGCCGCCTCCATCGCTGCTGCCCAGCATATCTGTGATAAGCACCGTATAATTCTTGTCTGCGGTAGTGATGGTATTTTTGTTCGAGGTGATCGTTCCGGTTAAAATCGAATGATTGACTCCCAAAGGACTGCCCACCGCAAGGACCATCGTACCCTGGGATACCCCCAGAGAGGATCCCAGCTTTGCGATCTCAATTCGATCCCATGTCTGCGCATTCATATCTGACAGATTGACGCGAACGACTGCCAGTCCGGTGTTACCGTCATACTGTAATAGTTCTCCCGTCACGGTGGAATCATCCACAAACGTCACTAAAATGGCATTCGCATTCTGGATGATCTTTTTTTCTGTGAGAACAAGAAGACTTTTTTTTGTCTTGGCGATGATGATTCCGGACCCGATACCCTTTCGTTCATAGGTATTGTTAAATATATCCGTATCGCTTGCCACACCGGTCACTGACACTACAAATTTATCTGCCTCTTTTCCAACATCATAAAGTTTGTTCTGAACCTTCTGATAATCTGCAATCTCCAATTCCTGTTTCTGCTCGATGATGACAGGTGGCTTGGGGTCTGTCTGCTGCGTTGTCTCCTGTGCGTCTTTGGATGGATCCACCTCTTCATGATCCTGCGACTCTGACGGTTCTTTTGACTCATCTTCTTCAAAACTGATCTGGCTGCTTTCCGTTGTTTTGTTGATCCTTGCCTGCAGCGCAGGGACGCAAAACACGATCACAAGACTTGCGATCACTCCGAATACGACCGCGGATATACCTGTTACGCACAGTCTATGCAAAATTCGTCTGTAATTCACCGGCTTTTCTTTTCTTGTCTCTTTTATAAATTTAAAGTCTTCTGCCATAGAAAATCTACCTCTCTACATCTTTTGCAAGCGGCACCGAAAAGATAAATTCTGTTCCAACGCCCTCTGTACTGATGACGTTGATATTTTCATTGTGTGCCTGTATGATTTCCTTAACAATTGCAAGTCCAATTCCTGTACCTTTTTTGTCTTTCCCGCGGGATTGATCCGATTTATAAAAGCGTTCCCAGATCTTTCCGATACTCTCTTTTGCAATTCCTACTCCTGAGTCCTTTACCGAGACAAACACTTTTTCATTTTTAATTGTTGTCTCTATCTTGATCGAAGAGTCATGGTGGCTGAACTTGATGGCATTGTCGATCAGATTGTAAATGACCTGCTGAATCTTGGACATATCCGCATACACATACAGATCATCCCCCGTCAGCACCAGCTCCAGGAGAACTCTCTTTTTCTGGCATACGCCTTCAAAGGTCTCCGCTGTCTTTTTGATGATCAGATTCATGTCAAAATTGGTTTTATCCAGGATCGTCTTTCCATGACCGCCAAACTGATTCAGTTCCAACAATCCACTGGTCAGCTTTGTCAGTCGTTCTGTCTCTGTGATGATGATCTTTAAGTATTTTTCCTGCAATTCCACCGGAATCGTCCCATCCAGCATCGCCTCAATATAACCCTTGATCGAGGTCAGCGGTGATCGGAAGTCATGGGAAATATTCGAGATAAATTTTCTCTGATCATCTTCCAGTGTATTTAACTCATTTGCCATATAGTTAAAGGAGGCTGCGACAAATCCCAGCTCATCCTCGCCTTCATCCTTCATGATCGCGGTATAATCGCCATCCATATACTTATGTGCCATGAGGTTCATCCGCCAGATCTTCAGATACACATAACCGATATAAAATCCGGTAAACACCAGACCTACCAATAGCAGCCCGAGCAGTGCCACATAGCTCAGATTCAGAAATTGCTCTGAGCCCTGATAGATCACCGAAAGTTTTTTGTGTATCATCACATAACCCCGTACACTGTATTCCACAGTGATCGGTGCAAATACGGTCAGCATCTTTTCATCAAAACAATGATAAAAATTTCCCGTCATGGAATACTTTGATCCGAAATCTGAGATGGAAAAGCCTTCGATCCGTGGATCTTCTCCTGCGATGTTTCCTACCAACACATCACCCTGCTTATTCACCACCCAGATCTCGGCATTCGTATATCTCTCCAATACCTTTAACTGTTTCTCCAGATCCTGCAGGGTCGTATGACTTTGAAAATATTCACTTGCATAATTTGACGTGATCGCAAGCGAGACCTTATACAGATCCTGTGCTTCCTCCTGCTCCGCGCATTTCGCAAAGCCCCAGGATACCACCGTAGCGACAATTACAAAGCCGAGAACGATATATAAGATCCAGCCTGTGATCAAGCCGTTTCGAAGCCGTCGCTTCATCCCTCTTTTACCTCAAATTTATATCCAATTCCCCATACCGTTGTCAGTGCCCAGTTGGTATGCTCATCTCCCAGCTTTTCGCGCAGACGCTTCACATGTACATCTACCGTGCGCGTATCGCCGATATACTCATATCCCCAGATATGATCCAGCAGCTGCTCCCGCGTAAACACCTGATTCGGAGAGGATGCCAGAAAATACAAAAGCTCCAGCTCCTTCGGCGGCATTTCCACCGGATGTCCCTGACAGACAACCGAGTAGTTGGTCAGATTGACTTCCAGTTCGTTATATGAGACTACCTTTTGATCGCCTGATGCCTTTGACTCCGTCTTGATCGGCTGGTAGCGCCTGAGCACTGCTTTGACGCGGGCAACCATCTCCTTGGAATCAAAGGGCTTCATGATGTAATCATCTGCGCCAAGCTCCAATCCCAGCACTTTATCGAATACCTCTCCTTTTGCAGACAGCATGATGATAGGAACGCTGTCTTTTGCACGGATCTCTCTGCACACCTGATATCCGTCGATACCGGGCAGCATCAGATCCAGCAGGATCAAGTTCGGCTGATACTGCCGGTACAGCTCCAAGGCCTCTTCGCCGTCGGATGCGATCTTTGTATCAAAGCACTCCTTTGCCAGATACAGTGAAATCAGCTCTGCGATATTTTCATCATCATCTACGATCAGAATTTTTTGTTTTGTTGCCATGCTTATCCTTTCCAATTCCCTATTTCAGCTTTGCAATCGTGACACCCGCGTCACCCTCACCAAATTCACCCAAATGAAATTCCTCGACGTATTTGAGCCGTTTGAGGTGCTGATGTACCGCATTGCGCAGCGCCCCTGTTCCTTTTCCGTGCACGATGCGTACCGAAGGCATATTTGCCATCAGCGCATCATCCAGATATTTATCCAGTTCTGCAATTGCCTCGTCTACGGTTTTGCCGATCAGCATGATCTCCGTGGATACGGTTGCTGATTTTGTCATCTTGATCTTTCCGCTGCCGGTCTTCTCATAGCGTTTCTTAGCAGCTTTCACATCTGCATTTTCATCGATCAGCACCAGATCATTGATATTGACCTGAGATCGCAAAATACCCATCTGCACAAACAGGTTTCCCTTTGCATCCGGCAGTGTGTGAACGGTTCCTGTCAGATTCATGCTCAGAACCCGGACACTGTCTCCGATCTTTAACTTCTTCGGCGGTTTATGATTCACATCCTGTTTCTTTTTCTTATCCGTCGCCTTTTGCTGTTTCTTTCCGATCTCCTCGCGCAGTGCGGCTCTCTGCTGCTCCATCTCTTTCATATCCGGCATGGCTGAGCCGTATTTTTGGAAATTGCGGATTGTCGTGTCTGCATAGCTTTTTGCTTCCTGCAGGATCGCCGCAGCCTGTTCATTTGCTTCCCGCATCACGCGATCTTTGCTGGCTTCGAGACGTTCCCTGCTCTTTGCCAGCTGCTGATTCAGATTTTTATTTTTCGCTTTATACTGCTCGATCTCTGCCCGTTCCTTCTCAATCGTCACGCGGCTTGCCTCCAGATCTGCGATCAGATCCTCAAAGCTTTGCTGTCCGCTGGTAATTCTTGTTTTGGCATCCTCGATCAGGTAAGATGGCAGTCCCAATTTCCCTGAAATCGCAAATGCATTACTTTTTCCCGGTATGCCAATCAGTAATCGATAAGTCGGGCTCAATGTCTCCACATCAAATTCACAGCAGGCATTCTCAACGCCTTCTGTGGACAACGCATACACTTTGATCTCGCTGTAATGGGTCGTTGCCATTGCCCGCACGCCTCTGTGGTGCAGATCGTCCAGAATTGAAATAGCAAGTGCGGCACCCTCTGTCGGATCGGTCCCGGCACATAGCTCGTCAAACAACACCAGACAGTGCTCATCCACATGTTCCAGTATATGAATGATATTGGTCATATGAGAAGAAAATGTCGACAGATTCTGCTCGATGCTCTGCTCATCACCGATATCCGCAAATACATCGTGAAAGATCGACAGTTCGGAACGATCCGCTGCCGGAATATGCAAGCCTGCCTGCCCCATCAAAGTCAACAGACCCACGGTCTTTAAAGAAACCGTTTTTCCACCGGTGTTCGGTCCGGTCACGATCAACAGATCAAAATCCTCTCCCAGCCGGATATCGATCGGTACCACCTTTTTCGGATCAAGCAATGGATGACGCCCTCTTCGAATATGGATCCGTCCCTCTTTGTTAAAAATCGGCTCCACTCCATTGTAGGATTTTGCCAGCTCCGCTTTTGCAAAAATAAAATCCAGCTCTACCAGCACACGATAATCCGATTCGATGGTAATCTCAAACTGGGCTGTCATATTGCTGAGTTCTGCCAGTATCGCTTCGATTTCTTCCTGCTCCTGTATCTGCAAGGCCTTCAATTCATTGTTGAGATTGACCACAGCCAGCGGCTCGATAAATACCGTTGATCCACTGGATGACTGATCATGCACCATCCCCGGTATCTTTGACTTATATTCCGCCTTTACCGGCAGACAGAACCGATCCCCACGCATCGTGATCACCGCGTCCTGCAGATAATTTCTGGTACTCTCCTGCGCCATCATTTTATTTAACTGCGCATGCACGCGGTCATTCATGCCACGGATGTTTTTACGAATTCCCCGCAGCTTCAGGCTCGCATCATCCGCGATCTCATCCTCTGAGATGATACAGCGACGAATCTCATCCTGCAGTGGTGTCAGCGGATCTAATGCCGTAAACATCGCATCCAGAGAATCTCTCTTTTCCTCTTCCTTTCTCTCCCTCGCAAACCGTTTGAGCCGCTTTGTCGTCTCCAACAGTGAGCATACCCGAAGCAGCTCCAGTGCTGACAACGATGCCCCCAGACGAAGTCGCTGCAACGACGCATTCACATCACTGATGCCGGAAAAAGATACACTTCCCTGACGAAGGATTCTCGTCAACGCGTCCTTCGTATTCGTCTGTGCGTCTTTGATCTCTCTCTCATCCGTCAACGGCTCCAATTGTTCACATCTTTTTTTTGCTTCCGAACTGGAAGCCAGACTTATCAATTTTTCAATTATTTTGTCGTACTCCAACGTACGGTATACTTTTTTATTCATACCTTTTATTTTACCCCAAAACAATGTATTTTTCTATCCCTATCTCTATGAAAAAATATGGTTTTCATTCCCAACTCTTTCAAACTGCATTCTGTGCAGAACAAGGTGGAACGTAGAAGCGCATCCTTTTTGTTTCATAGGAAATCCATCGGAATTTCCTATGAAACGAAAAAATCCCTCAGGAATATCCTGAGGGATGATAGCTCGTATCAAGATTAAACTAACTCGATGATAACGGTCATAGCACCGTCACCTTTACGCTCACCAATCTTAACGATTCTGGTGTATCCACCCTTACGATCAACGTATTTTGGTGCGATCTCATCGAAAAGCTTTGCAGGAAGGTCAACCTTCTTGGTGTTTCTCTTACGTCCTGCCAGTGCAGCCGGAACCTCTGTAACAGGATAGAGGATCTCAAGCATCTGACGTCTTGCATGAAGACGTGAAGGAAGATCTTTCTTGATTTTCTTATCTACTTCGTCATATACGGTAACTTTCTTGCCGTCTACAACTTCTTTTACTCTCTTGCCATCCGCATCTTTGCGAGCAACCTTTGCCTTAACAGTTACTTCTTCGTAGTTATCTTTCTCTTTTACTGCTAAAGCGATCAGCTTCTCTGTCCATTTACGGATCTCTTTTGCTCTTGCCTCAGTGGTAACGATCTTTCCGTTATAAATTAACTGTGTTACCTGATTTCTTAATAAAGCTTTTCTCTGGGAAGAAGTCTTTCCCAATTTTCTATATTTTGCCATCTTTTTTCTCCTTTACTTTGAATCTGTCTATCAAATAGACCAAAGCTTCCTATCAAGTGAGATTACACACCTGACACATTCATTGTATGACATCAATCTGTGCTCTTCCGGTCTTACCAGAATGATGCTGGCTCTTGTACCGATTTCATGAAATGAAATCGTGTGCTAGTTAAGAGCTTGCTCTTAACACTTATTGTCCCGATTTTATGAAATAAAATCGAGGACTAGTTAAGAACGCAGTTCTTAACACTAAAAATTTTATTCCTCTGATGAGTTCAGCTGTAAGCCTAACTCTTTTAACTTTGCTAATACTTCGTCCAAAGACTTACGTCCGAGGTTACGAACTTTCATCATATCCTCCGGTGAACGGTTGGTAAGCTCTTCAACGGTATTGATACCAGCACGCTTCAGACAATTATAAGAACGAACGGACAACTCAAGTTCATCAATGTTCATCTCTAATACTTTTGCCTGTGCATTGTCTTCTTTCTCAATCATAATCTCTGCCGAAGTTGCAACCTCTGACAGATTGATGAAAAGACTCAAATGCTCGCTCAATACTTTAGCAGCAAGGGAGATCGCCTCATCCGGCTCCAAAGTACCGTTGGTATAGACATCCAATGTCAACTTATCGTAGTCAGTGATCTGACCAACACGTGTGTTTTCAATTGCAAGATTCACACGCTCAACCGGTGTATAGATCGAATCTACTGCGATCACACCGATCGGCAGTTCTTCGCTCTTGTTCTTATCTGAGCTGACATATCCGCGTCCGTTTGTGATTGTAAGTTCCATATACAATCTTGAGTCTGCTCCACCATTTAAGTGTGCAATCTCAAGCTCCGGATTTAAAATCTCCAGATCAGAATCTACCTGTATGTCTGCTGCAGTAACTACACCTTCGCCTTCAAATTCAATATAAGCAATCTTAGCTTCGCTGGTCGGGCTTGTATTTTTGATCGCCAAGTTCTTGATGTTCATGATAATTTCAGTAACATCCTCTTTGACTCCCGGGATCGAACTGAATTCATGTAAAACACCGTCAATTTTCACCTGGCTTACTGCGGAACCCGGCAAAGAAGAAAGCATGATTCTTCTAAGTGAGTTACCAAGTGTGGTTCCATATCCTCTTTCCAAAGGCTCAACGACAAATCTGCCGTATTTCTTGTCCTCAGAAATCTCTGCTATTTCAATCTTCGGCTTTTCAAAATCGAACACTACCAAGACCCTCCTTAATTTGCTATCAAATATTGCTACCGGTTTCTATACAGCACGCATGCAGCAGTCGCTGCATGTATGCATATATTGTTCTAAATAATCGCAAATTATTTAGATTATTTAGATTAGCTTTTTCGATTCTAAATAATCGCAGATTATTTAGAATATAACTCGACGATTAACATCTCATCTACAGGTACATCGATCTGATCACGAGTAGGCAACTCTTTTACAGTTGCTGATAAGTTCTCTAAATCAACATCTAACCAGTCCGGAACTAATCTTCCGGTAGTAACTTCTTTGATATCTTTGAATCTCTGGATTCCTTTTTTGTTCTCTTTGATCTCAATGGTGTCTCCGGCTTTTACAAGATAAGAAGGAATGTTTACCTGCTTGCCGTTTACAAGTACGAACTTGTGATCAACAATCTGTCTTGCTTCCTTTCTTGTTCTTGCAAAACCAAGGCGGAATACTACGTTGTCCAGTCTGCTCTCTAAAATTGTCATCAGGTTTGGACCGGTCATTCCCTTCATACGATCTGCGCGATCATAGTAATTGTGGAATGGCTTCTCTAATACACCATAGATAAATTTTGCTTTCTGTTTCTCACGAAGCTGCAGACCGTACTCTGAAACCTTGCGGTTTGCTCTAACAAGATTACGGTTTGACTTCTTATCATATCCTAAATAACTAGGCTCCATGCCCAGAGATCTGCATCTTTTCAGAACAGGTACTTTATTAACTGCCATCTTAATAATACCTCCTAATTAAACTCTTCTACGTTTTGGTGGACGACATCCGTTATGAGGTACCGGTGTTACGTCAGTAATTGAAGTAACCTCAAGACCACATGCCTGAAGGGCACGGATTGCTGCCTCACGACCTGAACCAGGTCCTTTTACCATAACATCAACAGTCTTTAAACCATGAATCAGAGCAGCTTTTGTAGCTGTCTCAGCTGCCATCTGTGCAGCATATGGAGTAGATTTCTTTGAACCTCTAAATCCAAGACCACCAGCACTTGCCCATGATAATGCATTTCCTTCAGTATCTGTGAGTGTTACGATTGTATTATTGAAAGATGACTGAATATGTGCCTGTCCGCGTTCAACGTTTTTCTTTACGCGCTTTTTTGTCACTTTTTTTGCAACTTTTTTCGCCATGCTAAACTAACCTACTTTCTTCTAATTAATTATTATTTCTTCTTGTTTGCTACAGTTCTCTTTGGACCCTTGCGTGTACGCGCATTGGTCTTAGTCTTCTGTCCACGAACCGGAAGACCTTTTCTATGACGGATACCACGATAGCATCCGATCTCCTGTAATCTCTTAATGTTCATAGCGATCTCTCTACGAAGATCACCTTCTACAGTCATAGTGTCGTCGATAACAGCGCTGATCGCCTTTACTTCATCGTCTGTTAAATCTCTACAACGAGTATTTGGATCAACATTTGCCTGCTCCAAAATCTTGTTTGCGCTTACTCTACCGATTCCGTAGATATAAGTCAATCCGATTTCTACACGTTTTTCTCTTGGTAAATCTACACCTGCGATACGAGCCATGTGTATTTGCACCTCCATAATTTTTTCTGTAAATTCATGCTTCATTTTCTCAAGAACCCATGCAGCTCCGATCGCTCGGCCTGAAATGTGTGCATACACCCTTGCGAAAATTGTACTACTATTACATTCGAAAAATCCCCTCTCGGTATTAAGGAAAATTTTTCCAGCCGTAAAGTGCTGTTTATTATGAATCAATGAAGTTAGATCCGCTTCATTGACAGCCGCCATAATCATTATCTCGATTTTATGAAATAAAATCGAAGATTAGTTAAAAACGCAGTTTTTAACACTTATTGTCTCGATTTTCGAAGGAAATCGAAGACTAGTTAAGAGCTTGCTCTTAACACCTATTGTACCGATTTTATGAAATAAAATCGCGTGCTAGATAAGAACGCAGTTCTTACCCAAACTGTTTTCCGCCTCTTGCGAGTACGGCTTGGTAATTAACCCTGTCTCTGCTTATGTTTAGGATTTTCACAGATAATACGGATACTACCTTTTCTCTTGATCACTTTGCATTTCTCACAGATAGGTTTTACTGATGATCTGACTTTCATCTCCAATTCTCCTTTCCTAAACGCCTATTTTGCTTGGTTCCGGGCGCACTTGTAGTCCAAAAACAAACGCGTCCGAGTGCTATT
>JALEJB010000115.1 GCA_022768825.1 Lachnospiraceae bacterium | reverse complement strand
GTTACAGCAATCTACACATGTCAAAGCCAAATGGCGACTAATGGCAAGCCGTATACGCCGAGAGGTGTAAGTACGGTTTAGGAGGCGGTTCGGTGAAACCTACATGAGTAATCATGCAAGGCGCACCGTGCCTACCTCATAACCCACCACATACCATTCATATCATTGTATGCGGCGGGTTTTGTTTTATTCTTCTCTATAATTTTTATCGACTTTTTATCATATTTTTCTAATCGATAAAAACATACGACGAATACACCTTCGTTCCCGATGCAATCTCTGTTGGTGTCTTTCCTGCTCCATCTTTCATAATCCGTTTTGCATATCGATTCGCCAGTTTCGGATTCCCATACTCCATCAGAATCTCAAAGATATTGTTCATATTCTTCTGATATTTTCCGATTCCTAATTCCTTGAACTTATCATTCAAAAATGCAACATACTCTGTTCTATGGTTATTCGCAGTGTAATATGCAAAATGAAGCAGGAACCAAAACTCAATACACTCATTGCTCCATGCGGTATGATATTGCAATTCCGGATTCTCTTTGTTTAAACTCTCTGCACGTTCCACAACACCATTAAAACGTTCCGGTGGGAAGTTATCCTTATCATAGACGCACCAGATTTGCCCCTTTTTGATTTTATTTTCCTTTACATATTCCTCTGCAATACCGATTACTCGCATGGTTTCTGCATACAACGGACGCAGAATTTTTGCAACACATATTTGAGATTTTATCTCATATTTTAACTTAAAATTATCTTATTGATAAATTTTTATCCATTTCATAGATAAAGGCCCTGATTCCTATCGTTCAATAGAAACCAGAACCTATCGCTCTTGATACAGCCTAGCATATCAGGTCCTCTTTTTACTCAACATTAATATATTTTATTGTGTATCTAGTATCTTATTTTTCACGAATCTGTTGATCAGATAAAAGCCTCTCCTAATTCCAATATAAGACGGGAACATGGCTAAAAAAATAAAACACAGTCCAAAAACTAACTTAGAAATAGCGAATCCGTCCATAAATAACAAAACCATTAAGATAATATCCACAATTCCCCAAATAGCAAACCAAAACCAATACCAAAAGTGTTCTATTAATTTGCATGTAATTATTATTTCACAATCTGTCAATTCAACACCATATATATATTCTCCCCTATAAGCAGTATAAGTTTTAAAAAAAAATCCATCTTTAGACTTTTTCAATTTCATCAAAGAATATTTAGGTGTTGAGATAAAAAAACTCTCATTTTTTGCATAAGTATCTAATCTATTCTCAACATTATCTTTATTATCTATTTTATATACTCTTTTAAATTCGAACTTACTCATCTATTGCAGCCTTCAACATTGTATTTGCAAAAATTTCTTCCAATTCACTTTCAAATCCCATAAACAATATTTCATCAATATCCTCGTGATTAAATAGAATATTCTTATCGGGTGCTATATGTCCTTCTGGATATAAGCAAGCTATATAATCATATTCTTTAGGATTATCTATAGTTCTTTGACGTCTTCCCGTAATCATTATTGGTTTAATTCCTGTTTTTAATCTTACTACTGTACCAAGTGGCAAATACTTTTCTTGTTCTATCATATTGCTCCTCCTCTTTTCTATAAATTCTTTTTTATTTATTGTCTTCCCATACCATATCAATGCCATCTTCTATAAGATCGCTTAACTCATCTTTTCCAGTCTTTCCATCACCATCAAAATCAACATTATTAATCAATAATGAGTATCCAGCTGATACAACGCCACCTACTACTTTTCCAATTACCGGACCTGCTGCAGGAATTGGAGAACAAACAGCTACACATATTGCATTAATTCCTGTCCCTCCCGCCGCAATAACAGCATCTGCAATAACATCTGCAATTATTTCATTTCTAGATGCTCCATTTGTGACTCCACTCACAAGATCAGAAACTATACTTGTAAGAATGCCTAGCCCGTTTGCTGCTTTCCCTAAATCGCCCCATATTGAACTCGTTTCACCAAAGGTCTTTAATAGTGCCTCAAAATACTCACATAGTGCTAAAATTGCTCCATCAACAGCAGTTGAGTTACTAACACCATTTAATATATCAATTAAATTTTGTATCTGACTTTCATCATTTTCATCTGACGTTTTATCTTTCTCATTGCCTGATGTTTGATTACCAGCGCCATCGTTCGACGAATTACAATATATTATTGCATTTTCCGCATCCACATAACATTTTTGAATTTGTGCCAGCGTCAATTTCAAAGCATTCAACTGATTAGCTTCCACCAACATGTTATCTAATGTTTGTTGTAATACTTTTTTAATTGCCTCTTTATCATCTCCTGAAAATTGCAAATTTTCATTTATTCCTCTTAAAGAATCTATACATTTTTTCAGTTCTGAATCAATCGTAGACAAATTCTCTGCATCATTTCTCATTTTATTCGCATTAATGCAAAATTCGTTCATTTTCATATACTTCCTCTATTTCTTTATCCCTAAAGCAATCTAAGAATACTTGATTTTTCCCGTTCACCTCATTAATAATCCCATTCCTAATCGCCTAAAGCACTTCAAATGGAATCTCTAGTACTCAATCTGCTATTATAGCATACAGATACCATGCGTAAAACTGTAAGCGGCGAGTTCGGTTTTATTCTTCTGCCAAAATCACCCGGCACTGTTTTCGATTGCAGGCGATTCCGTATTTCAATATCTTACGGACATCTGCATCTAAAAATGCTTCTTCATAGTTCTTGATTTCGATCTGGTCGATGGCCTTTTTGCACTCTGCTTCCAGATCTCCATCCTCTGCATACTTGACTTCAATGATGATTCCCACATCCGAGTCATAAATACTGATCATAATATCGCTGAATCCGTCTCCCGCCTCCCGGTTGGAAGAAACCAGCCAGCCTGCCTTAAAACTCAGGATTCCAAGCAGGATTCCATGATAAAAATTCTCCTTCGTCGGTCTTCGGACAAAAGTATCCCTCACGCTGATCGTTTTCTTCATATAAGCTGTAAACAACTGTTCTACCAAATGCGGCTTTCCATCCAAAAGAGCATCGCAGAAACGACCTACCATTTCTCCGTCTTTCTCCACATCATCCTTAAATAATTTCAAAATATGATCTGTGATGATATTTCGTATCTCCCGGTTGGGTATGACCAGGTTATAACGGTTTCCATTGGGTTCTCCACGCTGTGTCAAATATCCGGTCATAAAAAGCGTGCTCCAGATGTTGTCCATGGAATCATACAATTCCTTATAAGTCAGTTCCTGACTGATCTCCTTCTGTACCACGCCGCCATTGACCAGTTGCTCCAACTCCATCCTTGTCAGCTTCTTTTCTTCCTTCACGCTCTCGATGAAATGCCGGATCACTTCGTTTCCACTGGTATTCGCCCAGTAGTTCTTTGGCGGTAAATTCGGATCACTGATATGGCTGTCGCAATAATTGATCACATCCCACGGACAGTACACATCCACCTTCCCAAACCGGTATCCGTCATACCATTCCTTTACTGTTTCATAATGCGCATCCAACGCATATGCGTGCAGCATATCTCTTATTTCGGCATCTGTAAAACCAAAATATTCATCAAAATCCACATCTGTTATCGCATATACCTTAAAGTTGTTCAAACCGGTAAAAATACTTTCCTTCGCTACTCTCAGGCATCCTGTCAGCACAGCAAACTTCAGGCTGTCATTGGTCTTCAATGCATTCTCGAACAGATTACGGATCAACAGAACCATTTCCTGATAATAACCCCGTTCATTTGCTTTGGCAAGTGGAACATCATACTCGTCGATCAAAATGATAACTTTTTCCCCATAATGCTTTTCCAAAAGCTCGGACAATTCACGGATGCTGTAGATCAGTGTACTTTGATCCATCCCAAAATCCAGAAGTTTTTGGAATACTTGCTTATCGGATTTATTCAGACGGTCACTGTCTTCCAGAAATTGTAAGCGTCTGGCTTCTGCATTGATGATCTTGATCAAAAAACTGCATGCGTCAGCAAAGTTTTCCGCGTTCACACCCTTCAGACTAATGGATACAACAGGGTATTTTCCCATGTATTCCTCACACAGTTCTTTCTTTTCTGCGATATACAGACCATCAAACAGAGACGGATCGGTTCCAATCTCAAAAAAGTAGCGAAGCATGCTCATATTCAGGGATTTTCCGAATCGCCGCGGTCTCGTAAAAAGATTCGCTTCTCCCCACTGTTCCAAAAGTTGTTCGATTAATTTTGTTTTATCTACATAGAAAAAATGATCTCTACGGATTTTTTCAAAACTGTCAATCCCTATGGGAAGCTTCTTTCTTTTTTCCATAAACCCGACATTCCTTTCCGCTTCTAAAACGTAACTGTTCTGAATAATTACTCTCCAACTATCTATGATATTCAATATTACCATTCTAACCTGAAAATAACAAGGAAATCCCAAACCGGATCCCCTTGCAAATTCGACCGGTATCAACCTTTTTATTCTTCCTTCGGTTTTTCTTCCGGCATTTCAGATGGATACCCTTGCGATGTTTTTTCTAAGCCGGTCCAATCATACTCCTACAGAACCTTATCTCCATTTGCTGTCAATTTGAACGTTACTCCCAAAAGTTCTGCTGCCCCACGACACATCATCATCCGCCCCAGAAAAATATCAAAATATTCATACATGGTACAAATTTTGAATTCAAGTACGCCTTGGCGTACTTGCTGCGAAGTGCGCGTCATGCTTTGCATGACATAACTCTTCTGCGCACTTCTGCAATCCGCCGGAGGCTTAATCTTGGAAGGAGATTGGACTCCCACCAAGACTAATTTGTTTTACTCGCCACCTAAAGAGGTGGGAGTCTTATCTACTTTCAAGATGAAAGCAAAAAAATTGCCGGCTTATACCGGCAATTTTTTTGTCGGAGCAAGTGCTCCGTCCTTTACTTCAATTAAGATCGTATCGCCTGTGCGAACCTCATCTGACAGGATGAGCTTGGCGGCCAGGGTCTCTACCGTCTTTTGCAGATAACGCTTGAGCGG
>JALEJB010000086.1 GCA_022768825.1 Lachnospiraceae bacterium | reverse complement strand
TTTACTGCCTTCCCACTCGATCGGAATCACCGATGTACTGATCGAAAACTGTCTTTTTACCTCTTCCTTGTCATAATCCCCAATCGTGTTGCCTTCACTAATCTTGCCCATACGGGTTGTGATACCAGCTAAGTATGCCATTGCTTCGGCTAAGCTGGTTTTGCCCGCCCCTCCATGGCCAAGTAATACGACATTGCGTATTTTTTCAGTTGTATAAATGTTCATAGTAAACACCCTCCTTTTACTGATGATTTATGTATATTTTACTAAATACACAATCCATTTACAACTATTTTATTCATTTTTCACATAAATAATTTTCTAGCCAGCAAATTGTATGGTTAATTCTGACAATTTGAGCATCTAATATCAAAAAATAAAGTTAAAATTATCCCAAAAAATTTGTAATCTTATCAATATAATACAGCGGTAGATTGGTCATCCACTCCTGCACCCGATAATCCGACATGGAAGTGCGGATCGCATATTTCGGATGATATTTTTCGCAAAATGCTTTTAAACTTTTTGCCCGCAGATTCTCCTCCGCTTTGACTTCCACCGGGACAACCGTCGTACTGCCCTGCAACATAAAATCAATTTCCCCCGTGGAATTCGGTGTAGAATAATAATACGGGGTCAATCCCGCTTCCGCTACAAGCTGCTGCAGGACATACTGCTCGGTCAGTGCCCCTTTGAATTCGGTAAAAATACGATTGCCGTCTATGATGACCTGCGCATCCAGATCCGTCATGGCAATTAACAGCCCGATATCTACCATAAAAATTTTAAATGCATCCAGATCCATATATGCTTTCAACGGTAGTGCCGGTTTACTGACACGGTTCACCTTGTGGATCAGTCCGCAGTCCAACAGCCATTGTATTGCCAGTTCAAAATCTTTTGCACGTGCCCCCTCGCGAACCTGACCGTAAATGTATTTCTTATTTTCTTTTGCCAACTGCATCGGAATGGAATTCCAAACCAGATTCAGTCTTGGAACAAGCGCAATTTCCGCATGCTTGGAAAAATCCTGCTGATAATAATTCAACAGATTTTTTTGTATCTCCCGTACACGAATAAAATCTCCGGTGTCAACAAACGTCTGTACCGCTTCCGGCATTCCACCTACATAATAGTATTCACGCAACCGGTCAATATATTTGGAACGAAATGCCGTCACAAGCTCCATGTCATCCCCCTGCAGCAGCCTGGCATAGCGTTCCTCTCCCTTTGCACATAAAAATTCCTGAAAGCTAAGGGGATAAAGATCCATAAAATCCACTTTTCCAACCGGGAAAGATGTTCCCTGATGCAAAGCGACCCCGAGCATGGAACCGGCAGCAACAATCGCATACTGAGGCGCATTCTCATAAAAATATTTGAGCGAGGTAAGTGCCCGCGGTACCTCCTGCACTTCATCAAAGATCAAAAGTGTATGCTCAGCATCAACCGGTACCCCGCACTCCGCGCGAATCGCCAGAATCAGCCGTTCGATATCCAGTTCTCCTTCAAACACCTGCTTCATGCGTGTATTACTGTCAAAATTGACATAAGCCACATTCGTAAAACAGGTTCTTCCAAATTCCTTCATCAACCAGGTCTTACCCACCTGTCTGGCTCCACGAATAATCAAAGGTTTCCGGTTTTCTTTATCCTTCCATTGTTTTAATTTTTCCAATGCAAAACGTTTCATGTGCTCATCTCCCCAAATGTATTATATGTGTTTTACAATATAATAGTCCTTAAAAATGTTGACGTCAACATTTTTAAGGACGTAAAGCTGCTTTCTTTATACATTTTTCAGGTGATAATATTGACATCTTGAGCACAATGACAAACATTATATAAAAAGTTTAGATTTTCAAAAAATAAAGATATCATTTTTTCTGACAAACGTCCTCTCAACTTTTTCACTTTAAAGCGTCGATAGTTTGTGTTATAATAAAAAAATCTATGAAATAAGGAGCAGATACATATGTCTTTTGAAAAAATCGGTTTTATCGGACTTGGTCTCATCGGTGGTTCTATCGCCAAGACGCTCAAGCGTCTGTATCCCGGTGTCCGGCTCTATGCGACCTCCGGGCATCTGTCTACGGTGACAGCCGCTTATGCAGAGCATACGATTGAAAATAACGAACTGCTTGATATGGAGACAATCGCAGGCTGCGATCTGATCTTTCTATGCACGCCGGTACAAAAAAATATCGAATATCTGCGGGCACTCAAGCCGTTTATCCAACCGGGTACGATCATCACGGATGTGGGCAGTACCAAATCAGATATTCACGCTGCCGTCATCGAAGAGGATATGGAACAATATTTCATCGGCGGACATCCGATGACCGGTTCCGAGCAGACCGGTTATGCCAGTGCATCCGACTATTTATTGGAAAATGCGTACTACATCCTCACTCCCACCAAAGCGGTACCTTCTGAAAAGGTAGAGGAACTGACTGCACTGGTTCAATCCATGGATGCAATCACCCTGGTGCTGGACTACAAGCTCCACGACTATGCTACCGCAACCATCAGTCATGTACCGCATATCATCGCCTACAATCTGGTCAATCTGGTGAAACAGCTGGACGATGAAAATGAGACGATGAAAACCATTGCCGCAGGAGGATTTAAGGACATCACGCGAATCGCCTCTTCCTCTCCTGTCATGTGGGAAAATATCTGTCTGTCCAACAGCGAACAGATCCTGAAGGTATTGGATCTGTACATTCAGTCGCTGGAAAAGACCAGAGAAAAAATTGTAGAGAAAAAAGGTAGCGACCTCCTCGACTACTTCCAATCAGCCAAGGATTACCGCGATTCTTTCTCGATCCAGAAATCCGGTCTCATCAAACAGATCTATGAAGTGTATGTCGATCTGATCGATGAAGCGGGTGGAATCGCAACAATTGCTACCCTTCTCGCCAGCAACAACATCAGTATCAAAAATATCGGTATCATACATAACCGGGAATACGAAAACGGTGTACTTCGCCTTGAACTATACGACAATGACGGATTGGAAAAATCCATCCAATTATTGAAGAAACATCACTATGTAATATACGAACGTTAGGAGTCAGCTTATGGATATGATCATAAATAAATCAAAGGGACTGCGTGGAGAATTGACGATTCCAGGAGATAAATCCATCTCCCACCGCGCCATCATGTTTGGTGCTTTGGCAAATGGGACAACCAGAATCACGAACTTTTTACAAGGGGCCGATTGTCTGTCAACGATCGGCTGTTTTCAGGCAATGGGAATCGACATCGAAAATAACATCTCCGATGTAATGATTCACGGAAAAGGATTGCACGGTCTGCAGGAGGCAGATCATATGCTGGATGTGGGAAACAGCGGAACGACTACCCGCCTCATCAGCGGTATCTTAGCCGGTCAAAATTTTTCTACTACGTTGAACGGAGACGCTTCCATTCAGAAACGCCCGATGAAGCGGATCATGGAGCCGCTATCTCTGATGGGTGCAAATATCAGAAGCATGAAGGACAATGGCTGCGCGCCGCTTGAAATTCACCCGTCAACGCTGCATGGCATCCACTACAACTCTCCTGTCGCTTCCGCACAGGTCAAATCCTGTGTATTACTGGCGGGATTATATGCAGATGCGCCGACAAGTGTCACCGAACCGGTGTTATCCCGCAACCATACCGAATTGATGTTAAATGGTTTTGGTGCAAACGTCACCTCGGTTGGTACAACCGCTATGATCCAGCCAAACCCGACACTGATCGGACAGGATATTGCTGTACCGGGAGACATCTCTTCTGCTGCATACTGGATCGTAGCCGGACTTGCTGTGCCAAATTCGGAACTGGTACTGAAAAATGTCGGCATCAATCCGACCCGTGACGGTATCCTTCGTGTGGTAGAAGCAATGGGTGCTGATATCAAGCGGGAAAATGTACATACGGTTTCAGGCGAACTCGTCTGTGACCTGATCATAAAAAGCAGCAGTCTTCACGGTACCACTGTTGGCGGCGAACTGATTCCGACACTCATTGATGAGATTCCCGCAATCGCTGTTCTCGCCTGCTTTGCAGAGGGCGAGACCATCATCAAAGATGCTCAGGAATTGAAAGTCAAGGAATCCAACCGTATCGATACGGTCGTTGAGGGTCTTCGCGCAATGGGGGCTGATGCAACTGCAACCGACGACGGAATGATCATCCACGGTGGCCGGCAGCTTCACGGTGCTGTCATTGATTCCCATCTGGATCACCGCATTGCCATGTCTTTTGCGATTGCAGGACTGCTGTGTGATGAGCCAACGACGATTCTTTCTGCGGACAGTGTAGCGATCTCCTATCCGGATTTCTATGAATCGATCACAAAAATTTCGGTATAGATATGACAGCAAATACTACACCCCTTAGACACTGTCTAAGGGGTGTAGTACACACTATTAACAACTATCATTGAGTAAACACACTATCATGCACTATAATAGACTATAATTCACTATAATAGACTATAATTCACTATAATTTCAAATCAAAACTATAATCCACTATAATTCACTATAATCCACTATAATTCAATATTTATATAAGTCTTTTCTATCATCCCATGTCAAAACTTAAAACGGATTATAGAACCGACTCCCATCATGAAATGTAATCACAAGCGCAGCTACTGTGAAAACAACAGTGACGATCAAAACCAGATAATCATTGCGCTCCAGTTCTTTCGCCGAATACCACGTACGCTTTTTATACTTTCCAAAACCGCGAAGCTCCATGGCATTGCTCACGACCTCGATTCTCTCCATACTTGAAAAAATAAGCGGAAACAAAATAGCAGCCATGTTCTTGATCCGGCTCATAAGAGGAGCCTTCGAGGACATCTCGATTCCTCTCGCCTCCTGCGCATTTTTGATCTTTTTAAAATCATCCTGTACGTCCGGAATATACCGAAGCGCAAGTGCCACGGAATACCCGATATTATAGTGAATGCCCACTTTATTTAAAGCCGCTGCAAATTCACTTGGATTGGTCGTAACAATAAACATAAAAACAGCCGGAATGACTGTCAGATATTTGATCATCACATTAAATTCATAAAACAGCTGTTCCGCTGTCACCACATAACGACCGGCAATCGGAAAAAGAATCGTCTGCGTTCCATAAATCTTGGTTCCCTGATCCGGAGAAAACAGAAAAATTGCAATCAAATTGATGCAAAGAAACAACATAATAAACTGAAACACGGTACCAACCTGTCTCCACTGTGTTTTTGAAACTGCAAAAATAACGAAACTGCATACCAGCATCACAAGCAGAACTCTTGTGTCATAGGACAACATACTTGTAATCGACCAAAGAAGAAAGAATACAAGCTTCGTAAAGCCGCTGAGACGATGAATCCATGTGTCTTTTTCTTCATAGCTTAGGACTCTTGACATTTCACTTTCTCCTTTTCTCTCATATTACGATCATATTGGATAAAAAAATCCACGAAATCTGCCGGCTGATCGATCTGACATCTGACAGCCAGATCATAAAGGGAAGTCTTTTTCAAATATGCCTGACTGGCAATTTCTTCATTGGTCAAAACATTGGCCGGTGTATCATCAGCAATCATTTTTCCGTCCGCCATGACAACCGTGCGGTCTGCATATTCCAGCATCAAATGCATATCATGTGTGATCATGATGATCGTAATGCCATACTGCTCATTGATATCCTTAATAAATTCCATGATCTCCGTATAATGTCTGAAATCCTGACCGGCTGTAGGTTCATCTAAGATCAACAACTCCGGCTTTAAAACCAATGCGGCTGCAATGGTCACCCGTTTCTTCTGTCCAAAACTAAGCGCAGATACCGGCCAGTTCCGATATGGATACAAGCCACATATTTTCAATGTATCATACACTCTTTGTTTCACTTCTTCTTCCGGCACACCACGAACCTGTAACCCCAATGCAACTTCATCATAGATCATCGGCTTACTGATCATCTGATTCGGATTTTGCATAACAAGTCCAATCTGTTCCCCTCTTTCTTTAATTGACAAGGGCGCAATATCCGTTCCTTTTAGCAAAACACGCCCGCTGTCCGGCTGCAAAAATCCGCAGATCAGACTTGCCAGCGTCGATTTTCCCGCTCCGTTTTTTCCCGCAACTGCGAGAATTTCTCCTCTTTGAACGGAAAAATCAATTCCCTCTAAAATCGGTTTATCCATTTTATAGGAAAAAGAAAGATCCTGAATCTCCAGCAGTTTTTCGTCGGAAAGATTCTTATTCAATATTTCTTTCGTCCGATACCAGTTTACCAGTCTCTCCCGATAAGGTGTCAGATTCATACTCTGAATATGCTGCGGCTTGCTTTCTGAATCGATTTCACAGCCGGCATGTTTCAATGCCGTAATATAGAGAGGCTCACGAATTCCCTGCGATTCTAATATATCTTCCGAAAGCAGCTGATCCGGTGTGGTATCAGAGATTATTTTTCCGTCACCAATGACAACGATTCGGTCCACATCACGATAAAGCACATCTTCCAGGCGATGCTCGATCATAATTGTTGTAACATTCTTTTCTTTGGTGATCCGGTCAATTAAGTCAATTGCTTTTTTACCTGTCGCAGGATCAAGATTGGCAAGTGGTTCATCGAATAACAGGATATCTACATCATCAATCATAACTCCCGCCATAGATACCCTCTGCTTTTGTCCACCGGACAATTCTCTCGGAGAATTTTCAAGCAAACGATCGATGTCTACCATCAGAGCAACATCCTGGACACGTTTTTTCATTTCATCCTGAACGACGTTGTCATTTTCCAATACAAACGCGATATCTTCCGCAACCGTGAGTCCAATAAACTGACCGTCCGTATCCTGAAGAACGGTTCCAACCATCTTCGAAAGTCCAAAAATCCCTAAGTCTTTTGGATCCTTTCCGCCAATACGATATTCACCGGTAATATCTCCTTTGTATGAAAAAGGAACAAGCCCATTGATGCAATGGGCCAGTGTAGATTTTCCCGATCCGGATGGACCTACAATCAATACTTTCTCTCCCGGATATACACGGAAGTTAATATCGGTTAACGTAGGTTCCACCTGCGAACGGTATTTGAATGTGAAATTTTTAAATTCAATAATTGGTTCCAATTTCTTGACCATACTCTTTCTTACTAGTCTTCTTTTGTCAGGCTAGATGATTTTGCGCCAATTTTTGAGTATCCTACAGCTAAAAGTGTTCCTAAGATTGCAATGATGATGATATTTCCAAGGAATGCGAAAAATCCCTGAGAAAATACTTTATTTGCAGGCTCTGCATAGATCAAAATATCCAAAACCGGTGCAACAACGATCCATGCAAGTGCATTTCCAACGACCTGTACAATCTCAAATAATGCAATTGCTTTTTTATCAAATCCACCATCTTTAATCGCATACTTAGAAGCGAAAACTCCCACCAGAATACCAAATACCGCATCCGGGAATACCCAGCTCCACCATACACTTCCATAGAACAATGCATCACCAAGTGCATGTCCGATCAGTCCGACCGCACCACCTACAACCGGTCCAAAAACAGCAGCAAGAAATGCAAGTAATGCAGCTCTTGGCTGAAGGGCTGTATTTGGAATAAATCCTAATGGAATCTGAATCTGAGTCAGTGCTACAAACAGCGCTGTACCAATACCAATTGCAACTACTTCTTTAATACCAAATTTTTGTTTCATTTTTTTATCCTCCTGTATTTTCAAAATTTTATTCCGGATTCAGCATCTGATAGATGTTGATCTTCAACTGATCGGATTCCGTCAATCCTACAAAAGTAGCTCCGCAGTTGTATTTTCCCTCTTCGACTCTCTCACATCGAACGATGCGGATAATCGCCGGAATCACTTCCTTCGTCCAGATCTGAATCTTGGTATCGTATACGGTTCCAATCTCCAGAGGCACGGTTGAAATAAATCCCATACCTGTGCTTGATAAATCAGAAACATCCACCTTCATCAGTTTCACGGTGGTGATATCTCCCTGTGCCAGACGCTCCAACTGAACGGTTACCTCTAAATCAAGACGTTTGCTTCTGCGTTTTTCTTCCATAGTCGTATCTCCTTCCCCCAATATCAACATTTCTTAGTTACACCTTATCACAAATTAACTGCTCACACAAGACAAATACTTCGATTTATATGCGAAATATAAGGAATACATCCTACTCGATTGCACTTTCCCTCGTCAAGCTCGGACGTGCAAAATCGTATGATGTATCCCTTAATTTCGCACTGAAATCAAGAACCGCCCATGTGTTTTTGCTACAGAATGTACATCAACTATTGAATAAACATGGCATCTCCAAATGAGAAAAACCGATAGCGTTCCTTCACAGCCTCCTCATAGGCATGCATCACATGTTCTCTGCCTGCCAGAGCTGAAACAAGCATCACCAGTGTCGATTCCGGCAGATGAAAGTTCGTGATCAGTGCATCCAATATCTTAAATTGATACCCCGGATAGATGAAAATATCCGTCCAGCCGCTGCAGGCTTTCAGCGTTCCATCCGCTGCGGCAGCAGACTCGATCGTACGACAGCTTGTCGTTCCGACACAGATCACACGTCCGCCGTTTTGTCTCGTCTGATTGATCAGCTTTGCTGCTTCCTCCGTGATCATATAAAACTCCGAATGCATATGATGATCCAGCACATTCTCCACCTTTACCGGTCGGAAGGTGCCAAGTCCCACATGAAGTGTGACCTCTGCAATGTTCACACCCATCTCCCGGATCTGATCTAAAAGCTCCGGTGTAAAATGCAGTCCTGCGGTCGGTGCCGCAGCAGACCCGTCATACTTCGCGTATACGGTCTGGTAACGGTTTTTATCCTGAAGCTGATGGGTGATATACGGCGGCAACGGCATCTGACCCAGCTGATCCAAAATCTCTTCAAAGATTCCCTCATAAGAAAACTGAATCAGTCGGTTGCCTTCTTCTACGACATCAATGACTTCACCGACAAGCAGACCGTCTCCAAATACGATTCTCGCACCCGGCTTTGCTTTTTTTCCCGGTTTGACAAGTGTCTCCCAGATGTCATTTTCCCGTCTTTTCAAAAGAAGAATCTCAATACTTGCGCCGGTATCCTCTTTTACTCCAAACAATCTGGCCGGAATGACCTTGGTATTATTCAAAACCAGACAGTCACCCGGTTTCAGATAATCAACAATATGTCGAAACTGTGTATGCTCGATCAAGCCGTCTTTCTTGCCAAGCACTAAAAGCCTGGAGCTTGAGCGATCCTCCAACGGGTCCTGGGCGATCAATTCCTGCGGCAGATCATAATAAAAATCTTTTACATTCATAATTCGTACCTGTTTCTTTTTTTGCTTCCGGTATCAAAAAGGAACTTCCGACACCGAAAGCGATTCTATTTCATTAGGAGCGAAGTGAAATCTGCAGATTTTTCTCAAGATTCTTTAAAATCTTCTTCACAAATCCTTCTACCATCTCACCTGTAAACTCTTCCTCCTTCGGTGTAAATACGACAGAGAATGCCATGCTTCGTTTATCAGCTCCGAGCTGCGCTCCCTCATAGACATCAAACAAGCGGATATCTGTGATATATTTGCAAGCTTCACGGATGCCGTTCTCAATCTGCGCACAGGTGATATTCTTGTCTACTACAAAGGCAAAATCACGTTTTTCTTCTGCGAATTTTGGAAGCGGCGTAAACATCTGCGTCTGACCATACCACTGTGATAACACACGAAGATCCAGCTCCATGACATAGGCTGCCGCTCTCATATCCAGCTCATCCATGATCTCATAGCTGACTTTTCCCAGATATCCGATCTTTTCTCCATTGCAGAAAACCTCTGCTGTCTGGTACGGATGCAGGAAAGGAAGCTGCGCTGCCTCATAAGTAAAGGTTAAGCCAAGCGTATCTGCTACCACCTCAGCAAAGCCCTTCAAGGTATAAAAGCTCTCGTTTTCACCAAACAAACCGACACATAATGTCTCACGCTCATCCGGATAATCGGTCAATGGCAGATCCTTTGGAATAAAAATATTTCCAAGCTCAAAAATACGACCCTCTAAAATTCCGCGTTTCTGGTTTCTCGCCATCGCATGGATCATCTGCGGTGCCAGTGTCGTACGCATCAGGGACAGATCGATATTGATTGGATTCATCAATTTGATCGCATGTCTCTGCGGTGCATCCACCGGCAGTCCCAACAGATCCAGATCCGAAGGTGAGAAGAAGGAATAATGGATTCCCTCGTACGCGCCTGCCGCACAAAGAGCATTCTTGATCTTGAGTTCGGTCTTCTGTTTTGGATTCAGACCGCCAAGCGTGACCTCTGCGGTTGGCATAAATGTCGGAATCACATGGTCATAGCCATACATACGGATGACTTCCTCTGCCACATCCGGATAAGATTCCATATCCTCACGGTATGCCGGAATCTGCAGCGTCAGTTCATCCCCATCCATGCTTGGCGCAAAGTTCAAAGCGGTTAAGATACGCATCATCTCATCAGTCGGGACCTCGATACCGAGTACGCCGTTGACACGTTTGACGCTCACCTTCATCTCCGTCGGCTCAATGGAATTTCCGGTATTCACCTCAACATGGGTGGAGCTCACTTTTCCGCAATTTAACTCTTCAATCAGATGAAGTGCACGCTTCATCGCCATCACGGTTGTATACTCATAAACTCCCTTCGCATAAGTCGCGCTGGAATCGGATACCTGTCCCAGTGCTCTTGAGCTCTTTCGGATGTTGTCTCGGGCAAATTTTGCAGCCTCAAACATCACGGATGTCGTATCATCTTTGATCTCTGAGTTCAATCCGCCCATGATACCTGCCAGGGCCACCGGCTTTTTGCCATCGCAGATCACCAGATTGGAATGATTCAGCTCAAACTCTTTTTCATCCAGAGTGACGATCTTCTCACCGTCATTGGCACGACGCACATGAATAGCATTTCCTTCCAGATAAGACTCATCAAATGCGTGCATAGGCTGACCCAGCTCTTTTAACACATAGTTCGTGATATCTACCACATTGGAGATTCCACCAATTCCGACCAATGCCAGACGACGACGCATCCATGCCGGTGAAGGCGCAATCTTTACATCTGTGACATAGTGTGCAATATATCTCGGACACAGATCCGGTGCGTCCACCGTTACGGTAAATCCGTCTTTGGTAATTCCTGACTCCGTATAATCCAATGCAGGCTCTCTGCACTCTTTTCCGAGCACGGCTGCAACCTCTCTTGCAATTCCGTATATGCTCTGGCAATCCGGTCGGTTTGCGGTAATGGCAATGTCAAAAATCCAGTCATTGAGACCAAGCATCTCTTTTACATCTTCACCGACCTTGGCATCATCCGGAAGCTCAAGCAGTCCGTTATATCCTGCTCCCGGATACAGATCCTCATTCAATCCCAGCTCGGTTCCCGAACAAAGCATACCCTGTGACTCATATCCGCGCAGCTTGCCTTTTTTAATCGTCATCGTTCCCTCAATCGTCACATGATCCTTTGCTGTCATATAAACCGTTGCTCCAACCAAGGCAACCGGGAATTTTTTACCGGCACGGACATTGTCTGCTCCGCAGCAGATCTGGAATTTGCCATGCTCACCGGCATCGACCTGACATACATGTAAATGTGTCTCCGGAATCGGCTCACACTCTGTCACCAGACCAACGACAACATTGCTGATCTCCTTTCCGACCTCGATCAGCTCCTCTACTTCAAAACCGCAGGAAAAAAGTTTTTCTTCTAATTCCTTTGGCGTCACATCTATATCTACATAATCTTTTAACCAGCTCAGTGGTGCTAACATATTTTTTCTCCTTCCTGTTTGCTAAGCTTGGATTTTGCTTCATAAAGTCCCTGATGTTTCGTGTTAAGCATTTTGCTGACGCAAAATGACTTAACTAATCAACGATTTTATTTCATAAAATCCCTGATATTATTCATCTATCTGTTTCAGGACGCGCATATCTGATTCAAACAGCAGCTTGATATTGTTGATACCGTATTTGAGCATTGCGATACGCTCAATACCGATTCCGAATGCAAATCCGCTATATACATCCGTATCAATGTCACAACCCTGAAGTACCTTGTTGTTTACCACACCGGCTCCCAAAACCTCGATCCATCCGGTTCCCTTGCAGAGTTTGCAGCCTTTTCCGCCACACTGGAAGCAACTGACATCTACCTCTACACTCGGCTCTGTGAATGGGAAGTACGACGGACGAAGTCTCGTTGTCACATTCTTGCCAAAAATCTTCTTTACAAATTCCTCTAACATTCCTTTCAGATCGCAGAGCGTGATTCCCTTGTCCACAACAAGTCCTTCCATCTGCGAAAACATCGGTGAATGTGTCGCATCGTCATCGGAACGGAACACTTTTCCCGGTGATATGATCTTGATCGGCGGCTTCTTTGCCTCCATCACATGAATCTGTCCGGCACTTGTCTGTGTACGCAAAAGGAACTCCGGTGACAGATAGAAGGTATCCTGCATATCTCTTGCGGGATGATCCTGTGGTGTATTCAATGCGGTAAAGTTGTAGTAATCCGTCTCAATCTCTGTACCTTCATAGATTTCAAATCCCATGGATGCAAAGATATCAGTCAACTGATTCCGTACCTGGGTGATCGGATGAAGATTTCCTTTTGCCTGTCTCTTTGCGGGCATGGTGACATCAATCTTCTCTGCCTCATAACGCTTCCGCAGTGCTTCCTGCTCTAATTTCTTTAAGCGCTCCTGTAAAACTGTCTCGATCGCCTCTCTGGTTTCATTTACCAACTGCCCGACCTTTGGACGGTCTTCCGGGACAACATCTTTCATTCCTTTTAAGACTGCGGTCAGCTCACCCTTTTTTCCGAGAATGGACTGGCGCACTTCATTCAGCTTTTCCAGGCCTTCTGATTTTTCGATTTCCGCAATTGCCTGTTCTTTGATTTTTTGCAGTTTTTCTTTCATCATTTCTCTCCTTCCGGTTTCTATTATCTGATTCTTAAGACAAAAAAAATCGCCTCAAGATCGATCATCCTGGGACGAAATTATTCCGCGGTACCACCCGGTTTTCCAATGCATAGCTTTGGACACTCTATCGCACGTAACGTGTGCAACCGTTGCAGA
>JALEJB010000063.1 GCA_022768825.1 Lachnospiraceae bacterium | reverse complement strand
CCGGAAACGATCTGCTTTACCTGGCTGCCGATGCGAACCTGCGAGCAGAGCAGCTTTTTGGATTTCTCCACCGCCTTGCACTCGATGATCTCACCGACCTGGAACTGCATCTTGCCAAATTCCTCAAATGTGATCTCCGCTTTCGGTTCAATATCGATCACGGGCTCCGCAGGCTTTTCTGCCTCTACCGGCGGATGCAGCTCATTCACGCGCGCCATTACCTCATTGATATCCAGTCTTGCAAACAAGATCTCCGGCTGATCTGTTACCTTTGTTCCGCTCACATAGGAACCAAACTGATCCAGTTCATCGAAAGGAATCTCCTTTGCATTGATCTGATTAAGGATCTTCTCAGAGGTCTCCGGCATGAAGCTCTTTAATAATGTTGCGCCAATATTAATACTGTTTACCAGATTATACAACACTTCTGACAGACGGGGCATGGTGGCTTCATCCTTAGCCAGGATCCAGGGTGTTGTCTCATCAATGTATTTATTACAGCGTTTGAACAGGTTAAAGATCTCTGTGATTGCATCTGCCACGCGAAGCTCTGCCATTTTGGCAACGACCTTATCCTTTGCCTCGATCGCCACTCTCGCAAGATCTTCATCTACAGGCTCGATCACTCCGGTTCGTCTCACAACACCACCGAAATATTTATTACTCATGGAAATGGTACGATTTACCAGATTTCCCATGGTATTTGCCAGATCGGAGTTAATGCGCTCTACCAGAAGATCCCAGGAGATCACACCATCATTTTCAAAGGGCATCTCATGCAATACAAAGTAACGCACCGCATCTACACCAAAGAAATCCACCAGCTCATCTGCATAAAGTACATTTCCCTTGGATTTACTCATCTTTCCATCGCCTTGCAACAGCCACGGGTGTCCGAATACCTGCTTTGGCAGCGGCAGATCCAGTGCCATGAGGAAGATCGGCCAATAGATCGTGTGGAAACGAATGATATCCTTGCCGATCAGATGCAGATCGGCAGGCCAGTTCTTGTTAAACAACTCTGTTGAATTTCCATCGCAATCATATCCGATTCCGGTGATGTAGTTTGTCAGTGCATCCAGCCATACATAAACCACATGCTTATCATCGAAATCTACCGGAAGACCCCAGTCAAAAGAAGTACGGGATACACACAAATCCTGCAATCCCGGTAACAGGAAGTTGTTCATCATCTCATTTTTTCTCGAAACCGGCTGAATAAATTCCGGATGTGTATTGATATGCTCGATCAGGCGATCCGCATATTTGCTCATTTTGAAAAAATATGCTTCTTCTTTTGCCGGTTTGACTTCTCTTCCGCAATCCGGACATTTGCCGTCCACCAGCTGGGATTCCGTCCAAAAAGACTCACAAGGTGTACAATATAAGCCCTCATAAGAGCTCTTATAAATATCTCCCTGATCGTAAAGCTTTTTGAAGATCTTCTGCACCTGTTTCTCATGATCATCATCCGTTGTACGGATAAATTTGTCGTAAGACGTATTCATCAGATCCCAGATGCCCTGAATGACACCTGCCACATTGTCCACATACTCTTTCGGAGTGATGCCGGATTCCTGTGCTTTTAACTCAATTTTCTGACCATGCTCGTCTGTTCCTGTCTGGAAAAATACGTCATAGCCTTCCTGTCTTTTGAATCGCGCAATGCTGTCCGCCAAAACAATCTCATAAGTATTGCCGATATGAGGCTTTCCTGACGCATATGCAATTGCTGTCGTGATATAATATTTACCCAATTTTGACATGTTACATTTCCTTTCTGTTTTCACTGATTGGTATGATATTCATATAAAATGATCATAGACATTTCCTGTGCGATTACCGGAAAAAGGCCCCCAAAATTCGGGGGCCATTCTATTTATATCAGGATTCATTTATGAATCCTGATGACCCGAGCTCCTAACGCGTAGCGTTTTTCATGGAGCGAGGTCCTTTTTGGATTCGTTTATGAATCATGATTATCAAAGATCGTTGCATAGCGTTGCAACATAAGTGTTTACTTTGGTTTTTTTACCTCATTGTTAATTGTACCTGATTGTCTCATCAGTACAATGTCTCTATCGGTTTGTTTGGATGATATCTAAGAATTTTTTCTTATCTATCTTTCTGTGTGAAATTTTCAATGTACATCTTATCATGATTTATTTATAAATCATGATGACCCGAACCCTAACACAAAGTGTTTTTCATGGGTGAGGTCCCTGACTGTTTACCAGTCATCACAACACTCAACTCTTGAATGCTCTGATCACCGATAAACGGTGGTATTTATGTAATAAGATTTCTCTTGTTACTTCTTTTTAAATCTGGCAGCCACCTACTTTCCCATGCCGTCTCCAGCATAGTATCATCGGCCGCTTACGTCTTAACCATCGTGTTCGGTATGGGTACGGGTGTTTCCCATAAGCGCATCGCCACCAGAAGTCTATTTAGTTATCTTTGATAACTCAACAGCGAAATAATCTCTACTCGATTTCCTTAGAAAGGAGGTGATCCAGCCGCACCTTCCGATACGGCTACCTTGTTACGACTTCACCCCAGTTACCAGACCTGCCTTCGACAGCTCCCTCCTTACGGTTGGGTCACTGGCTTCGGGCATTTCCGACTCCCATGGTGTGACGGGCGGTGTGTACAAGACCCGGGAACGTATTCACCGCGACATTCTGATTCGCGATTACTAGCGATTCCAGCTTCATG
>JALEJB010000070.1 GCA_022768825.1 Lachnospiraceae bacterium | reverse complement strand
TGTCTGACACCTTTTTATGCAAGCGTGAAATTCAGATAACCGTCCTTCGGAAGCTCCAGGTCTCTCAGGCGCGGTGGCAGATAGATCATTCCACCCTCCTGCCGGTAAACAAAATCCTTCGTACCCGTTTCGGCAAGCAGTTCCGGCATCACCCGCGCAAGTAATTCGTCGGACAATGTCGTTTCCTGAATGATCAGTTTTTTTCCTTCCGGATAATACATCAGAAGCTCCAGTTTGTTTGACAGGTGCTCAGCATCCGTTGTCACGGCCAGTGTCTTTCCTCCCAACTGACGGTTCATGCACATCGCAAATTCCACCGCCTGCTGATCCCACTTGACATATAATTCCTTCTCTGCAAAATGCCGGTCACGTAGCTTGACATACTCTTCCGGGGAAATCTCCCTTGTCACAAAGTTCCATTGATTTGAAGCGCAAAGCATAGAACTCATACACGGTTTGTGATCCTGACATTCAAATGCCCGGACAAAACCGAATTTTTCGTAATAACGATACAGTTTCTCCGTCGCAGGGGATAAAAGAAACGGCATGTCCCATACTTCTTTTGCACAATCCAATATCTTTCCTGCATATCCTGTGCGCCGGGCATCGGGATGAGTTGCCACCGCATACACATATCTGGCCGGATATTCCTTTTCCCCGATTCGAATGGTGGTTTCCAAAAAACTTGCCATGGATACGACCCTGTCATCTTCATGGATCACAAGCATCTGATGATTGTTTTCATGATATTTGAAATAAAAATCACTGAAATTTCCATCCTCAAAACAAGTCTGCCAAAGCTGTATGATCTGATCCCGTTCGATCTTCAGATTCGCATTGACGACAGGACTTGTCCTTGCTGTATATTTGTGAACAAGCTTACATGGATAATAGGACAGCTTTGCCTTTCGCAGTCCTTCATCTCCCGTATCCTCTTCCCTGTTAATATAAGTAAAGCCTTCTGCGGCATGCTCTGCAAATTGCTGGTTGATCATCGGATAGGCACCCTGAATATCACTAAATGCCTTCTCAAAATGCACGACAAAAGTATCGGAATTCAAAGGCTCGCCCATAGCCATCGCAACCACTTTGCCGGCTTTTCGGATCAGTCCGCCGGTAAGCCCCAGTTCCTGCCTCTGTTCCAGCGAGATGACCATCGCCCGGTACTCTTTTTCCATCTCCACATTCCAGTCGGCAACTCTTCTTTTTTTCCACTCATGCATCATCTGGCGGCACTCCGATTGATTGTGATCCGTGATCTCCTCATAACACCAGTCATTTTTGTCTTTAAAACGTGCAATATGGTTTCGTTTTCCATGATATTTCTTGCCGGGCAGACGAACCAGTTTTTCCCGTTCATACACATAATCGCTGTCATCCCGGTTGATGACACTTAGGAACCGTCTCGGAAACCATTCATTTAATTGTTCTACATCCTCAGGAGCAAGCGGATACATCGCCAGATCACTCCCCTGCTTTGAACAGATCTCCAACAGACACTGAATCACTAGACGTTTGTCACCATCACCCAGCGGAAAGCTGTACAAGGTCTCATCGCTTCCCTTATGACGGAACAGCAGACAGCCGTATAGCTCGCAGATCTCCAGAGAATAAAACCTGCTCCACGCGTAATTTTCTCCAAACGTCAATTCACAGATATCCCGGTTGTCATATGCCAGCTTTTCCTTTACCATGTTCTGATCTGCCATCGTCATCGGACGAAATTGTAATTCTTTCATATAATACCTTTCCAATATTTTCATTCTAGTAGTCGTCGAAAGCATGTGAAAACCGATCTGCCATACCTTCTACTTTCATAAACTCATATGCTTCTATTTTACCTTGTCGCTTCTCATGCGTCAACTCTGCACATTTTTCCAAAAACAAAAAAGAGTGCGCTATGCGCATCCTGCCGATGGCTTTTGTCGTATAAGTGATGCAGTTTCCTATACGCCAAAAAGACAGCTACACTTTGCTGTGTAACTGCCCCTTCGTTTTCAGTGCCTTTTTCAAGTACGCCTTGGCGTACTTGCTGCGAGGATTGTCATGCTTTGCATGACATTCTTCTTCTGCGCACCTCTGCAATCCGCCGGAGGCTTTATCTTGGAAGGAGATTGGACTCCCACCAAGATGAATTTGTTTTACTCGCCACCTATAGAGGTGGGAGTCTTATCTCCTTTCAAGATCAAGACAGACTGGATACCAATACGTCAAGCATATCCGATACCGTCTGGATATAGCGACTAGCAGCATTGTATGCGTTCTGATATTTGATCATGTTTGTCAATTCCTCGTCTGTTGACACTCCGGTCACCTGACTTCTTTGGTTATCAATCGCTGTCACTGAGTTATAAAGCGTTTCTGAGGTCGATGCATAGGTGCTGCCTGCTACGGCAATTACTCCCGCCATCTCGTCATAATAATCAGAAAAGCTGAATTTGGCAGTAGAACCCGGATAAAGGCTCAGCCCCTTATTACTCCATGCCTGAGACAATGCTTTTCCCATGTTATAATCAATCTCCATAGTACCCTGAGATAAATGCGGGAAAAGATTCACCTGTGTCTCCAGCTCATCATTCACATTCATGGACTGGAGTGTATACTGGGTAGCAGTATCTGCCGTATAATCTTCTTCCAATACCCAGTAGGTTTTTCCACCAATCATTTTCTTCGTATATTTCGGATCTTTTTCCGTCTCATATTGCGAATAAGGTCTTTTTTCCGTATATTTGATCCGATCCGCGGTTCCGTTCGGATTGTCGCGGTATGTCGCAACCGTCACCATATTTTCCGTTGCCTTGGCCGGATCGCGAACGGTAAATGACTCATTTCCAATATTTATCGTGATACAGTCTTCCAGTGTATCCTCCTGATTATAGATATAGTAGGTCTTACCGTTCGTCGCTTCCACCTTCGTATAGCGCTCGGTTCCGACTCTCGTAAAAAGCTCCCTTGGCGGCAGCTGCCCATCGCTTCCTACGTTACATGCTTCGTCATCTAGAACAGTCACATTCTGATAGCTGGTGATCGTATAAGTGCCGTCTGCATTCTCCGTTCGGACATCAAAGCTTGCTGTTGTGTTCGGGCAAAGCAGATCGTTGATGGCTGTTGCGATGCCGTGAATGAGCAGATCCAGCTGTGCTTCCGCCTCTTCCATAACAGACAGACCGGTCGTCGACGAATAGGTATTCGGGTCTGCATGCAGATTATCCGTATAGTTGGTCAGTCCGTTTCCGCGCGCCTGAACCAGCGCCTTGATCTCACCCACATCTGTATTATAGTCGGTGGAAATCGGCTGCGTAAAATCAAATACATACTGGTAAAAATCCGTCGATGGATTGGACAGATGCGGCCAGTATGCGTCTACATATCCGGTGGAGCGATCCAGCTTTTTGCCCATTTCATAACAACGGGCCTCGTCAATAAAGTACTGCCCTTCGACCTTGACCGTTACCATTCCGGTTGATCCTTCCGAATACGTCATATTCACCAGGCTTCCCAACTCATCCAACGCCAGATCTCTCTGATCGCGCAGATCGTAAGCCGTCTCTACGCCTCCGGCTTCGATTGCCTGAATCTGCAGATTCAATGCGTGAATCTCATTGCCCAGTTCATTGACCCTGTCAATGTCATTGGAAATCTGAATATTAATTTGTGACTGATAAGTGGATAAACTTGAATAGATCGCGCTTGCTCTCGTCAGAAGCAGATTGGATCTCTGGATCACCATACTCTGATTCGTTGTATCAGACGGATCTTCCGCCAAAAGCTGAAAAGCAGTCCACAAACTGCTGTCTCCGGTCAAAACGTCTTTAAACGCCGTTCCTTCCAGTTCCTGATACATCGACTGTACTTCTTCGATTGCATTTGCGTAGGCATCATAATATGCCTGTCGTCCAGCCTCTTCGCGATATGATTTATCTAAGAATACATCTCTGGCATGGACAATCTCACCAATTGACACGCCCAGTCCCATTCTCTGGTCACTGACTGCGGCGCTTTTAAAGAAATTATATCCAGCATCTGCCATAACAACCTGCTGACGCACATACCCTTTGGTATTTACATTGGCAATATTGTTGGCAGAGTTATTGATTGCATTTTGTGCTGCATGCAGACCACTATTGCCTACAAACAGTCCTTCCATTCCATTTGCCATGGATACTACCCCCTTGACACATTTTCTGTTTCTTACTGCTTGGCGTCAAAGCCCCTGCTTCCGAGCAGATCACCGGTATTATAAGCAGACTTGTTGTAGTTTGCCGTCTCCGGTGCTTGTCGCATACTGCGAAACAGATTCAGGTCAAATTCCAATAGTTCCATAGACTGGCGGAGCAGTGCCTGATTCGACTGATTGCGTCGTTTCAGCTCCTCCATTGTTTTTGTGAGTTCCATACGAACATTTCTTAAACGTTCCTGTAATTGTGGCTGATGTCCGATACTCTCTTCCAGGGCGGACACCTTTAATTCCTCGGGCTTTCGATTTAATACCAGTGCCATATCATTCATGATGCGCACACGCTGTCCCTCTAAAGCCTGCAGGTCATTGGCAACACTTTCCTGATCCGCAGTAATTTGTTCTACTGCGGACACATCTGAAATCACCAAAGCATCTCTCATAGCCTCAGACAACGCAACCAATTTCTTATATTGTTCTACTTCGCTCTCTAAGACCAATACCAGGTCATCCATTAAACTTGCCACGCCAAATCCTCACTTTTAAAACAGTTCCTGATACTTCTCTAATAACTTACCGGCAAAATCCCCAGCATCTACCTGGTAGCTACCAGAATCAACCTTGTTTTTCAATTCTGCGACTTTATCTTCCCTGATGTCTGAAGCATTTGCCACTGCCTGTTTTGCGATCTGAAAATCTTTTCCTGCGCTTGAAATATGAACCTGATCTCTTGGCGCATTTACATTTTTCGCAGCACTTGTGCGGGTTGATTTGTTCGCCTGATACAGTGCAGCCACCTGATTATAAGCTTCTATACGCATAACGGCATCTCCTTTCTTTCATCCGTGAAATATTTTCTTACCCTATTTATCGGTCGATTCTTTTAAAATATTAGGATTATTTTTTAATTTTTTGTATTTATTCAGAAGCAAAAGAAAACACGCCTCTTGGGGAAGACGTGTTTTTCTTTTATTTTTATATTAGAGAGGTAAATTTTACTAACCTTTCACACCACCGAGGGCAACGCCGCCGACGATGAATTTTGAAAGACAAAGATATACAACCACTACCGGGAAGATTGAGAATGCGATCATGATATATACCTGACCCATATCAAACTTCAGGAAGTCTGCTCCACGAAGCAGAGCGATCAAAATCGGCAGTGTCTTTTTGGTATCTGTATGTAATACCAGTGCCGGAGTAAAGTAATTGTTCCAGCTGCTTACAAATGTGAAGATCGCCTGTACTGCGATCGCCGGTTTCATCATCGGAAGTACAATGCTGTTAAACGCCCTGAACTCTCCGGATCCGTCGATACGTGCTGCCTCGATGATTGCCAGCGGAAGGGTACTCTCCATATACTGGATCATATAGAAGTAGGTAACCGGTGCCGCAATTGCCGGAACGATCAATGGGATAAAGGAGTCATCCAGTCCCATCTTTCCGATCAACTGCAGGAATCCCAATGCGGTAACCTGTGTCGGGATCATCATGACTGCAAGGATAAAGGTTGCGATCGCTTTCTTTCCCTTGAAGTCATATGCATGAATCGCATAAGCAGTCAAAGTTGAGAAGTAAGTACAAAGCACTGCACTTGATACAGATACCAGAATACTGTTAAACATACCATTGAATACCGGCAGTGTTCCGTGCATCAGGCTTTTCCAGTTTGTAAATAAATAGGTACTCGGCAGCATGGAAAATCCACGTTTCAGCTCCGAATTAGATCTGGTTGAATTGATCAAAAGGATATAGAACCAGATCAGACAAAAGATTGTCAGGAGGATCAATACGGCATATGCAATGACTCTTCTTGCATGAAGACCAAGACCCTTACTTGTTTTTCCTTCAATATTTTCGTTCATTGATCTCCACCTCCTCAATCTTTCTTGTCAGTTGACATCTTAAATACAATAAAGCTCAAAATACCGGTTACAACGAACAGGAATACGGATAATGCTCCGCCGGCACCATAGTTCTTGCTGAACAGATGCTTGTTCAGATACATGATCA
>JALEJB010000046.1 GCA_022768825.1 Lachnospiraceae bacterium | reverse complement strand
CCTCAGCGGTAGCATCATCATACATCTCTTTGATGCATGCACGGATTGCTCCGCAGACTTCCTGAGCCTGATCAGAGGTAGCGGTCTTTCCGGTTCCGATTGCCCAGATTGGCTCGTATGCGATGACGAGATTTGCAACATCGCTTGCTGCAACGCCTGCCAGATCAGATTTGATCTGCATTCTGATCCAGTCTAAGGTGATTCCCATCTCTCTCTGCTCCAAAGACTCTCCACAGCAAAGAATTGGGGTAAGTCCTGCTTCGATCGCTTTCTTTACTTTTTTATTTAATAACTCGTCGTCCTCTTTGAAGTAATCGCGGCGCTCTGAGTGTCCGATGATGACATACTCTACACCTGCATCTTTCAGCATCTCTGCTGAGATCTCTCCGGTGTATGCACCTTTCTCTTCAAAGTACATATTCTCTGCTCCAACTTTTACATTGGTGCCTTTCACTGCCTCTACAACCGGTACGATATCAATTGCAGGTACACAGTATACTACGTCTACGGTATCAGATTTTACAACGTCTTTTAAATCTGCACATAATTTCACTGCCTGGCTTGGAGTCATGTTCATCTTCCAGTTGCCGGCTACGATTTTCTTTCTTGCCATTTTTCTTTTCTCCTTTTTACTTATCGTCTGCTGCTGCTACACCAGGTAATGATTTACCCTCGAGGAACTCTAAGGAAGCTCCACCACCGGTTGAGATATGGCTCATCTTGTCGCCAAGTCCCATCTGGTTTACTGCTGCTGCGGAATCTCCACCACCAATGATCGTGGTAGCGTCTGATTTTGCAAGTGCCTCTGCTACTGCAAGCGTACCTGCTGCAAGTGTCGGGTTCTCAAATACACCCATTGGTCCATTCCATACAACTGTCTTTGCTGATGCAACTGCTTCTGCAAAAAGCTCACGGCTCTTAGGTCCGATATCGCATCCCTCGCGGTCTGCAGGCATCTGATCTGAATCTACGATGACAGTCTCAACTTCTGCATCGATCGGATTTGGGAAGTCTGTAATGGTAACAGCGTCCACCGGAAGAAGGATCTTCTTGCCAAGCTTCTCGGCTTTTGCAAGCATCTCTTTGCAGTAATCGATCTTGGTCTCATCCAGCATAGATTTTCCGATCTCATATCCCTGTGCTTTTAAGAAGGTATATGCCATACCACCACCGATGATCAGAGTATCTGCTTTCTCAAGGAGATTATCAATGACATTGAGCTTGTCTGCTACTTTTGCTCCACCAAGGATCGCTACGAATGGACGAACCGGATTCTCAACCGCTTTTCCTAAGAAATCGATCTCTTTCTGCATTAAGTATCCAACTGCGTTCTCTCCGCCTTTTTCAGTGATATATTTGGTTACAACTGCAACGGAAGCATGTGCTCTGTGCGCAGAACCGAAAGCATCACATACATATACATCAGCTAAGTCTGCCAACTCTTTTGCGAAAGCCTCTCCTGCCTCTGTTGGTTTTGTCTCTTCTTTTCCACGGAAACGGGTATTCTGAAGCAGAACAACATCTCCGTCGTTCATAGCAGCAACTGCTGCTGTAGCAGCCTCACCTGTGACATTGTCATCATTTACAAATGTTACTTTTTTGCCAAGTCTTTCCTCAAGAGCAGCAGCTACAGGAGCAAGTGACTCACCCTCGTTTGGTCCGTTCTTTACTTTTCCAAGATGTGAGCAAAGGATCACCTTTCCGCCATCATTGATTAATTTCTGAATGGTTGGAAGCGCTCCTTTGATACGATTATCATCAGTAATCTTTCCGTCTTTTAAAGGTACATTAAAATCGCATCTTACTAATACGCGTTTTCCTGCTACGTTGATATCATCAACTGATTTCTTATTTAATCCCATGATTAAATCCTCCATAAAAATTAATGTGTTATATAGTGTAAAAAAACAAAAAGGTCCGGCCCTAAAGCCGGACCCTGAAAGGTCTTGATTGAAAACCCGATTATGCTAACTCTGAGAAGTACTTGATTGTACGAACCATCTGAGAAGTATATGAGTTCTCGTTGTCATACCAAGAAACAACCTGTACTAAGTTGTCCTCTCCAACCATAGTCTGAGTTGCATCGAAGATTGATCCATAGGTAGATCCTACGATATCTGAAGATACGATCTCATCCTCGTTGTATCCGAATGACTCGGTAGAAGCTGCTTTCATAGCTGCGTTGATCTCTTCCTTAGTAACTGATTTCTCAACAGTTGCAACTAAGATGGTAGTAGATCCTGTAGGGGTCGGAACACGCTGAGCAGATCCGATTAATTTTCCGTTTAACTCTGGGATAACAAGACCGATTGCCTTTGCTGCTCCTGTTGAGTTTGGAACGATATTTACAGCACCTGCACGTGAACGACGAAGATCGCCTTTACGCTGTGGTCCGTCAAGGATCATCTGATCTCCGGTATAAGCATGGATTGTGCTCATAATACCAGATTTGATTCCTGCTAAGTCATTTAATGCTTTTGCCATTGGAGCTAAGCAGTTTGTTGTACAAGAAGCTGCTGAGATGATTGTATCTTCCGGCTTCAATGTTGTATGGTTTACATTGTAAACAATAGTAGGAAGATCGTTTCCTGCTGGAGCAGAGATAACAACCTTACGAGCGCCTGCATTGATGTGAGCCTGAGCTTTCTCTTTGCTGGTGTAGAATCCTGAACACTCTAAAACAACGTCAACTTTTAACTCTCCCCATGGGCAGTTGTTTGCATCCGGGAATGCGTAGATCTTGATTGTCTGTCCGTCTACAGTGATTGAATCCTCTCCTGCAGATACGGTATCAGCTAAAGCATATTTACCCTGTGAAGAATCATATTTTAACAAGTGTGCCAACATTTTTGGGCTTGTTAAATCGTTGATTGCTACTACTTCATAACCTTCTGCTCCAAACATCTGTCTGAAAGCAAGACGACCGATACGGCCGAAACCATTAATTGCTACTCTTACTGCCATTTTTGATATTCCTCCTAAGAATTTTAAATTTGTTAATGGGCGAGTACCCAACTGCGTTCATTGTACTAAATTATAATCAGAAATTCAAGTCCTATTCTGAGGTTTGTTAAAATATTATCTATCTTTTTCTCCTTTTTTCGTTGACAGTCGCCAAAATTACGTTTTTAATTAAGATAGATCACTATGTTAGGAGTACATCTATGCTTTGGGACACACATATGCATTGTAAATTTTCCGGGGACAGTGAGGCGGAACCGGAAGCCATGATAGATGCCGCCAGGCAAAAAGGCCTTGGCGGAATCTGCTTCACCGATCACTTGGACTACGATTTTCCGTCAGATCCGCCGGGACTGTTTGAGCTGGATTTAGCGCAATATGAAGCAGAAATGCTTTCCTTAAAAGATAAATACGAGGCGACTTTTCCCGTTTACCACGGCATCGAGCTGGGTGTCCAGCCGCATCTGCATAAAAAGCTTCAGGAAGTCGTCAACCATTACCAATTTGATCAGGTCATCTGCTCCTCCCACGTCGTAGACGGGATTGATCTCTACTATAAAGACTTTTATGTCGGGAAAGAAGAACAGGAAGCCTATCTGGCCTATTTTACATCCATTTTGGAAAATCTGGACGGCTTTACGGATTTTGACGTGTATGGACACATCGATTATGTTGTACGCTATGGCCCTAATACAAATAAGTATTATTCTTATGAGGCTTACAAGGATGTGCTGGATGCAATTTTGCAAAAGCTGGTCAGTCTCGGCAAAGGAATTGAGATCAACACCGGCGGTTTCAAATACGGTCTCGGTCATCCGAACCCGACAGAGGATATCTTAAAGCGCTACCGCGAGCTTGGCGGCGAGATCATCACCATCGGCGCAGATGCCCACGAACCGAAATATGTCGGATATGCCTTCGAAAAGGTCACACCGATTTTAATAAATGCCGGCTTTCGATACTTTACCGTTTTTCAGGAACGTAAGCCGGTATTTCTACCACTATAAAATTCGAATTCAGGAGGTTTTTACTATGATGAAAGGAAGTATTGCCACGCTCCCACTGATGGAAGCGATGAAAGCCGGGGACGAGTGCCCGCTTTGTGTATTGGAGCGTCAGGCGGAGCAGCATGCGCTGTCGTTTATTCTCGGTTCTGCTTATATGGAGGATGATATCCGCGAGCAGACAGACAAGACCGGCTTTTGCAGACATCACTATAAAATGATGTACGATTACGGCAACCGTCTTGGCTGCGCGCTCATCCTGAGCACCCATATGAAACGCTTAAACAATGAATTAGCCAGACAGTTAAAAGATTTTACACCCGGAAAATCAACGCTGTCCTCCCGTCTGAAAAAGACAAATACGACAAAAGAACGCGATGCTGAGACAACAGTCGGAAGCTGGGTAAAGGATCAGACCAAGAGCTGCTACGTCTGCAATCATTTCAATGAGATCTACGGACGCTATCTGGATGTGTTTCTGGATTTATATAAGAAGGATGAAGAATTCCGACGTCTCCTTCGTGAGAGCAAAGGTTTCTGCCTGCCACACTTCGGAGATCTGGTTGAAGTTGCCGAAAAGAAGCTTTCTGATGCACAAAAAAAAGAGTTTTATCCGATCCTGTTTGAGCTGATGCAAAGCAACATGGAGCGCGTCGAGAAGGACGTCTCCTGGTTTGTGGAAAAAAACGATTATCTGAATAAGGATAAAGATTGGGGAAATTCCAAGGATTCCGTTCAGCGTGCCATGCAAAAATGCGCCGGCGGTCATCCGGCAGATGAAGTATTTATGCAGGACCGCTAACATCATATGATAAATTCGGGGCAGCCGCTAAAGGCTGCCCCGTATTTTTAAAGTATTTTTGTGATCATCAGATCGGTATTGTCTCTGAGCGAGATCACTTCCATTGTCCTTTTGGTGATCACATCCGGACACATCGGAAATCCTCGATAGTTTTCTTTGATCACCACATGTCTTCCGTCTGACAGTTCCACTTCCATTCCCGTTGTATACGGAAACATACAATTGAGAAAGGACTGCACATGCTCCGGCTTGAACATGATACCGCTTTTCGACATCAGAAACGAAAGCGCCACGTTGGGCGAATACGCATCTTTATAGGAGCGTTTCGATATCAGCGCATCATACACATCACAGATATGTATGACCAGATCCAGTTCTCGAAGGGACCGGAAATCATATCTGTTCGGATATCCGTTTCCGTCAAAATCCTCGTGATGACACAAAATCGCATGCTTGACCACTGCCGGAATCGATATGTAATCCTTCACCATCTCAAAGCCAAGCGTCGGATGTCTTCTGACCAGTTCGATCTCCTCCGGTGTCAGCGAACCTTCCTTGTCTATGATACCGATATCCACACCCTGTTTTCCGATATCGTGCATCAGTCCGGCTGCCGCCGCCTGTTCCAGCTGTTCCTTCGTAAACCCCAGCTCGATGCCAAGCTTTGCCGCATACATCGCCACATTGATACTGTGTTGAAATGTCGTGTCATCATAAGCTGCCAGTGTTGCCACATTCGGAAGATCATCAATATGTGCCAGAAGATCATTGACTAGCGCAGCCGCTACGAACATACATCTGTCATAGTCTTTTCTTTTCGTCACATTGTAGATATTTTCAATAGTCTCCCTCGTCAATGCCTGCTCCACATGAATATCCGCAGACAGTTGATCATAGATGTAGATTCCCGAAATCTCCATCTCCTGCAGCCGGTTGGCATATTCATTGGTGATCCGGACATTGCTGTTGAGCATACAGTTTCCGTCTCTGCTATAAATTGCTGATGCCAGAACCATTCCGGCACGAATATTTTCCCTTTTCACAAATCGCATATCAGCGGTTCCTTTCCCCAATCAATCCCATACATTCTGACTACGTTCTTTTTTGTATAATATAAAATACCTTTCCTTCCTTCGGACGGATCGTAAACTCCCGCTTCAGGCTAAACAATGGATGCAGACGCAGATATTTCTTCACCATTCCGGCTTCATCGGAATACAGAAATAAATATCCCTTTGCCGCAAGAACCTCCTGCATCTTATCGAAAAATTTCTTGTAAAAAAGATCATGCTCTTCTTTCGTTTTTTTGCCACGCTCCGGAAGATCTGCAAACACCTCATTAATCGTATGCTTTGTCGTAAATTCCGTTATCGAGCGGGTGATAAAATTGCACTCGATCTGAGCAGCAGCCGCGTTGATCTTTGCCGCCCGGATCGCCTCTCCGTATATGTCGACTCCGTAAGCATCATAAACCGGCAGTCGTTTCTGGCGCTCGATCATCAAGGTTCCGACTCCGCAGCAGGCATCCAGTACCGTGCTGTCTTCGGAGTAATAAGCTTTTGCCAGTTCCACCAGAGAAGCTGCCAGACTCGGATGCAGCGAGGTCGACAGACTCTCCTTGCGGTAGGAAAAGCGTTCATCCGCTATCGTATAAAATTTCAGACACGGATAAAATCCCCCGTCTTTTAACTGCATCAGGCGAATCTCCACCTCATAATTGCCGGTGGAATTGCGCATCCGTCCGCCCAGTTTTTCATCCAACAGATTTGCCAGTCGATTCGTAAATTTACTCTTCTCTTCCAGCGTAAATCTGCCGCGAAGCTCGATGCGGTAGTAAAACGGACCGTTTCCCTCATGATTTTCCGAGGTCAACTGATACATGTTGGAGGCGGCAAGCTCTGCGGCAAGTTTCTCCACATCCGAAGATACCAGCTTTGTATTCAGCACAAAGAGCAGTTCCCGATAACAGCGGATCTGGCTCATCATACCAAGCTCCGTGGTCCGTGCCCGAACGCCATAGGGATGATCCGTCACCTGAATACCGAGCTTGCTTTTTCTCTGTAATTTTGCGCTCAGATTTGCGCGCAGGGATTTCTCTGTGGTAAAGATCACATCCTGTCTTTTTTTCCAGCCGCAAAACTTATGATGATCGATGGCATCCATATCCGCCAGCAGCTGATGCAGAAGCTTTCGTTCTTCACCGATATGCTTTTGTTCTTCTGCTGTTGGTTGATACTCCAGCAATTCCTCATAACGTTTCTTGAACTGATCCTCATAATCGGATGCGTCCAGTTGTGTCATTGCGGCAAGATATGCACTCTTTACAAATCTGGTCTGCTCTTTTTCATAGGCATCATACAGCTTGTCCACAAACTCCTGCAAACCGAAAATGCCCACCAGATTCGCTGCGTTTTTCCGCACCTTCGCATCCTCATGACCGAATAAATCCCCCAGCCAGTCAAACGAGTCGCACGCTGCGAAAAACTCCTGTGCATATTGCTTGTTCTTACATTCTTTTTTCAGTTCAATTAAATTTGCACGCACATCCGTACCTGCAAGTATCGCCTCATAATAGTGATTCACTACGCTTCTCCTTTATCGCTGTATAAAAAATCTGCGGCTACATCAATTGTCTCATCCAACTGCTCCTGTGTATGCACCATCGACACAAACATCGCCTCGAACTGTGCCGGTGCCAGATAGATGCCATGGTCAAGCATAAAATTACAATACCTCGCGTAACGGTCCGTATCACTCCTTTTTGCCGACTCATAATCCGTGACTTGTGCATCGGTAAAAAACAGACTTCCCAGTGATCCGATATGATTGACCTGACAATTCCCGTCCGTCTGTGCAAGCATCTGAAGCTTCCGGAAAAACTGCTCACTCTTTTCATTGAGCGAGGTATAATATTCCGGATGATCCCGCAGGATGCGAAGCTGTGTGATGCCTGCTGCCATGGCAACCGGATTGCCGCTGAGTGTTCCCGCCTGATAAACCGGTCCCACCGGTGCAACCAGCTTCATGATCTCCCGTTTTCCGCCGTAAGCTCCCACCGGCATCCCCCCGCCGATGATCTTGCCATACGTGATCAGATCCGGTCGTACCCCGAAATATTCCGATGCACCACCAAAACAGAGGCGAAAGCCGGTGATCACCTCATCAAAAATGAGAACTGCGTGATACCTGGTACACAGATATCGAAGCCCCTCTAAAAAGCCTTCCTTCGGCGGTACGACACCCATATTCGCCGCAACAGGCTCCACGATCACACAGGCGATTTCCTCCGGAAACTGTGCAAACAATGACTCCACGCTGTCCAGATCATTATAAGTGGCTGTCAACGTATCTTTGGTACACCCTGCTGTCACTCCGGCGCTGTCCGGCTGTCCCGCTGTCATCGCACCGCTTCCCGCTTTCACCAGCAGTCCGTCACTGTGTCCGTGATAGCAGCCGGTGAACTTGATGATCTTCTCGCGCCCGGTATATCCTCTCGCCACACGAATGGCACTCATCACTGCCTCGGTTCCCGAATTGACCATACGGATCATCTCAACTGCCGGTATACGCTCACAGATCAGCTTCGCCATCTCTACCTCAATTGCCGTGGCCGCGCCAAAGCTCAGCCCTTTTGCTGCAGCATCAAAGACTGCTTCCAACACCTCTCTGTTGGCATGCCCCAGAATCATCGGACCCCACGATCCGATGTAGTCAATATAGCGATTCTCATCCTCGTCATATAGATAAGCCCCCTCGGCTCTCGCGATCATCCGCGGAGTGGAACCGATGGAACCAAAGGCACGCACCGGCGAATTGACTCCCCCCGGAATATAATTGACTGCTTCTTCATATATCTTCTGCGATCTTGTCATTATCCGATCAATCCTCTTTTCATGCATTCTGCCAGTTCTTTTGCAAAATACGTAATATAGATATCGGCTCCGGCACGATAGGCGCCTACCGCCAATTCACACATGATCCTTTCCTCATTGATAAAGCCTGCTGCCGCAGTCGCCTTGATCATGGCATATTCTCCGCTCACACTGTAGGCAGCCACCGGAATATTCGTGTGATCCTTTACTTCCCGGATCAGATCTCCATATACCATCGCCGGTTTTACCATGACGATATCCGCGCCTTCCTCCACATCAAGCATCGCTTCCTTCAGCGCCTCTCTGCGGTTATGAAAGTCCATCTGATAGCTCTTTCGGTCACCGAACGCCGGTGCCGAATCTGCCGCATCCCGGAAGGGCTCATAAAATGCTGACGCAAACTTCACCGAATAGGACATGATCGGAAGATCCGAAAATCCATTGGCATCCAGTGCCTCCCGGATCGCCGCCACACGGCCGTCCATCATATCCGACGGTGCGATCATATCTGCTCCCGCCTCGGCCTGGGCAACGGCTATTTTCTGCAGATAGGAAAGGGTCTCGTCATTGTCGATCTTTTCCCCATGCAGAATGCCGCAGTGTCCGTGGCTGGTATATTCACACATACATAAGTCTGCAATCAAATACAGCTTCGGATGGCTTTGCTTCGCATGACGAAGCGCACACTGCACAATCCCTTCGTGTGAATAGGCTCCGCTTCCCACCTCATCCTTGTGCTGTGGGATTCCAAAAAGCATGACAGACTTCACACCGGCCTGTTCGATCTCCTCTAAGATCTCATCCATCCGGTCGATGCTGTAACGGTACTGCCCCGGCATCGACGGAATCTCTTCTTTGATATTTTCACCTTCTACAACAAACATTGGATAGACGAGACTGTCAGGGCTCATTCTCGTCTCGCGCACCATCCCTCGGATGACCTCATCGGTGCGCAGTCTTCTTGGTCTGTAAATCATTGTGTCTCTCCTATCCTTTCACATCCGGTTTTCTTCCGAAACGTCTTGACATTCTTGCTTCGGAAGGCATGTGAGCTTACCTGACGTGAGCATTTCTTCTAACTTTTCTCTTAATTCCTTTGTCTTTACATGCGTGCCATCTCCCGACCGGGTACTGGCGATTGCGATCAACAGTTCCCCCGCCTCTATCGTCGCGGGAAAATAAAAGTCGCACATCCTATGATCGGAAGCATTGTTGACAAGAAGCTCCCGATGCCTGCACTCACGCACGATCGCTGCATTTACCGCCGGATCATCCGTCAGCGCAAATACAAAATCCATATTCTCTGCCCCAAGACACCCGGGACGGTAGCGATCCTCCATATACTGCAGCCTGTCGGGGTGTTGCGCCAAAAGATGCTTCATTTCATCGCACAGCTTGGGTGCGATCACCGTAATCTGCGCCTTTGTGCCAAGCAGCTTTCCCACTCTCCGAGCGGCGATCGTTCCGGCTCCAAATACGACGATCTTTTGATCTTCCATCCGGATATAAAACGGAAAATATTCATATCTCACTTTCAATTCTATCATCTCCTGCCCAGAATTTCCAGTAACTGTCTGAAGGTATCTGTATCCAGTTCATCCCGCAGCGAAAATAACAGATGCGAAACCACTTTTTCTCCGGATTCCTTTGCGGACTGCTCGATCACTGCCTGTTGTCTTTCATCCAGCTTTAGCTTCTGTCTGATCCGGTAATTGGTTCTGCCCCACAGATCCGCTGCAGCGTCTTTTGCAACCTGTTGCACCACCGGGATCAGATCCAGACTTTCATAAGCATCCATATATTTTTGTACACCCGCATCAATGAGTGTATCTGCCTGCCGGATACCAAGCTTCATCTCCTCCGACAGTTCCTCAATGCCAAAGTCATCAATATCATATAGCCGGATTCCGTCCAGCGTGCCAATCTCTGTCTCAATATCTCTGGGCACCGCCAGATCCACAAAGATCTGTCCGCTTTTGCAATGCGCCTGTAAGCTCTCTTTTCTGATCGTCAGATTCGGACTGGCTGTGGCAGAAAATATATAATCGCTGTCTTCGATCTCCTCGTATCTGTCCTTATATCCGATCCGCCTTGCCTGCGGTGGAACATCCACCACACCGCTTCGGTACTGACGAACTGTGACTGTCACATCCGCACCCGCATCAATGAGTGCCTGGGCCGCCAGTTTTCCCATCATACCATTTCCTATGACCAGCGCTTTTTTCCCGTCAAAGCGATATCCCATTTCCTGTAATCGCAAAAGTGCCACCGCAGCGGCTGAGGAATTATTTTTCGCAATCCTGATATTGGTTTTTATCTGCTTGGCGCAGGTGATCGCTTCCCGAAACAGTACCTCTAACGTGCGATCCGATGCAAACTCTGTCCGCGAGCGCGTCAGGGCGTCACCGATCTGTGTCAGGATCTGATCCTCGCCCACGATCTTTGACTCCAGTCCGGACGTCAGGCGAAACAGATAACGCACCAGCTCCTGTCCGCTTTTTTCGTAAAAACAGGATTCCTTTCCGGCGATGGTGCGACCACTGAGTTCCTCAAACCGTGACAGCAAAGACCTGTCCTGCGGTGTGCGGAAAGATACATACAATTCCAGACGATTACAGGTGGATAATACGATTGCGCCCGAAAACGCCTTTTCTGATTTGATCTTCTCTAACAGTTCCGAGATCTGATTTCCTGTCATCGCAAACTGTTCCCGGATCTCGATTCCTGCCCGCGTATGATCGATCCCGATCATATGCATTTTTTCTTCTAAGTTCATCGATACTTCTTACTTCCTTTAATTTCTTGTCAATTGATACATCAGTGCATTTACAATGGCTGCCGCTACATTGGAACCGCCCTTTCGTCCGCGCGCAATGATCGATGGCACGTCCGCTGATAAAATCAGTTCCTTTGCCTGTACCACATTGACAAAGCCCACCGGCACACCGATGATCAGTGCCGGCCGATAGCCTTCCTGCATCAGCTCGTAGAGACGGACGAGCGCGGTTGGCGCATTTCCAATGGCAAAGATCACCGGACGATCCAGCTTTGCAGCCTTGTCCATGCAGACGGCAGAACGGGTCAGACCCTGTTCTTTGGCCTGTGCTATGACATCCTCATCCGTAATAAAATTATAGACCTCTCCGCCCAGGGTTGCCAGTGCTGTTTTGTTGATTCCGGACATTGCCATTTTGGTGTCCGTCACGATACAGGCACCCTCCCGAAAAAGGTTGTGCGCAGTCTGCACCACACCCTCTGAAAACACCAGATTATCTGCATAATCAAAATCCGCAGTGGTATGGATAACACGCTTGATGATCGGCTCTTGCCATGGGTCAAATGTCCGACCCTGCAATTCTTCTGTGATGATCTCAAAGCTGCGCTTTTCGATCTCCATTGGTGAAATCTGTTCTAACTCTATTTTCATGATCGTCCTTCCATGATCTCATAGATCTTTTTGATATCCACATACTCTCGCATCATATCCGCGAGAAGATCATACTGTGTGTTCCGGTAATCGCTAAGAGACTGCATATTTGCTGTCTCCAATTGTGACACATCCATTCCTTTTCCGGCGGCAAGTACCGAAAACAATCCCTGCCGGAAGCTGACATCATCAAAGATTCCGTGGACGTAGGTTCCGATCACAGAATCACTCCATGCGCCATCCGATTTTGTCTCACAGGTCTGTTCTTCTGTCAGCTTCAAAAATGACTGCACCGCCCCGGTCCATTCGCTTCGTCCCATATGGATCTCATAGCCTTCCACGGCGCATTCCGACAATGCCTGCCAGATACCGGCTAACCTTCCGACGCTTCCGGTCACTCTCGTTCTTGTCTTTTGCTCAGTGAAAACGGTGCGCATTGGAAGCAGTCCGATGCCCCGCATGCTGCCGCCTTCCTCCACCCCGGCGGCGTCTATCAGCTCCTCACCAAGCATCTGATAACCACCGCAGATGCCAAAGATCAAAGTTCCCTTTTCCTTTGCCCGAAGCATCGCAGCTTCCATACCGGATTCCCGGAAATGTCTAAGATCTGCCAATGTATTTTTCGTGCCGGGCAGGATACACAGATCCGGTGTACCAAGGTCTTCCGCCCTGGTCACATAGCGAAGGGAAATGCTTGTCTGATTTTCCAATACAAGAAAATCGGTGAAATTCGAGATATGGGGAAACCGGATCACCGCGATGTCAATTGGCCCCTCTCCCCTTTGCACATCCAGACGACGGGACAGGGAATCCTCATCCTCAATATCCACATTGATATATTTGGTGACTCCCACCACCGGAATGTCCACACGCTCTTCAAGCATCCTTATGCCGGGGTCAAGGATCGTTTTATCTCCCCGGAATTTATTGATGATCAGACCCTTGATCCTGGCCCTTTCCTCTTCCGGGAGCAAAGCAACCGTCCCGTAAAGCTGGGCAAACACGCCGCCTCTGTCAATGTCTCCCACCAGAAGTACCGGTGCGTCCACCAGCTTTGCCAAGCCCATATTTACAATATCGTTTTCCTTGAGATTGATCTCCGCCGGAGAACCGGCGCCCTCGATGACGATGATATCGTATGCCTCTTCCAGCCTGTGAAAGCTTTCCATGATCTGTGGAATCAGATTTTTTTTGTATGCAAAATATTCTTTGGCGGGCATATTGGTAAGCACTTCCCCCCGAAGGATGATCTGACTCCCCACGTCACTGGTGGGCTTGAGCAGGATCGGATTCATGTCCACCGTGGGTTCGATCCCACAGGCAAATGCCTGCATCGCCTGTGCTCTTCCAAGCTCCAATCCATCTCCGGTGATATAGGAGTTGAGTGCCATATTCTGTGATTTAAAGGGTGCCACCCGATAGCCGTCCTGTGCAAAAATCCGGCAAAGACCTGCCACAAGCAGACTCTTTCCCGCATTGGACATCGTACCCTGTATCATGATCCGTTTTGCCATGACATCAATTCTCCTGTTTATAGATTCGGTCAATTGCTTCCAGCAGGCTTTGATTCTCCTCCCGTGTCCGCACACAAATGCGATAATGCTTCTGCGGTACATTGACAAAATCACTGCAATCCCGGATCAAAATTCCCTGCTCCAATAATTTTTCTGCCAGTTCAATTCCACTGGAAAAAAAGATAAAATTCGCATCCGACCTATATACCACAAGCCCTCTCTTTTTCAGCTCATAGACCAGAAACTCCCGTTCCGCTTCCATCCGGGACAGTTCCTCTTCTGTCAGCACCGAAAGATCACCGGCCTTGATTCCCGCATACATCGCCGGTGTCGAAATGTTCCATGGCGGGAGCTGGCTTTTGATCTTTGCAAGCAGCTCCTGATTTTTGCTGAAGGCAAAGCCCAGCCGCAGTCCCGGAATGGCATAGGTCTTGGTATATGCGGATAAGATCACCAGATTTGGATACCGGTCCAGTCGGCCCAGCATACTCTCGGCTCTGGTAAACTCGATAAAGCATTCATCCAGCAGGACATAGATCCCATATCTTTTGCAGATATCCAGAATGCGAACCAGAAGCTCCGGTTCGATCAACTGTCCGGTCGGATTATTCGGATTGCACAGCACAAGCATGCTGTCCTTTGGCTGTTTATTGATGACACAGGTAAAATATCTGCCCAGCTCATAATCCCCCGCCCGAAGCTCGTAGGGAACAACCGGTATATGACATGCAGCACATGCCCGGGCATATTCTGTAAAAACCGGCTCGAGCAGCATCGTCTGCACCGGAGACAGTGCCCGGATACAGGCATAGATCAGCTCGGATGCACCATTTCCCGGGATCACATGCTCTGCCTGCAGCTCACAGGCAAACCGCCCCGAAAAACGCTCCGCAGTCTTTTCCCGCAGCAATGTACCATCTATATCCGGATAAACCCCGGCTGCTTTTGTACCTTCCAGTGCCGCTTCAATCACTTCCGGTCTGCAGGTCACATTGCAGTTCGAGGAAAAATCCAATCTGATATTTTCATGAATATATGTGTTTCCACCATGCATTTCTTTTCTCCCTGTGTTTATATTAACCGATCCATCAGCAATAAAATGATCACCTCAAAAATCACCCACATCCACGCAGCGGTCTGCATGAGATGATTTGCACGTCTGATATCTTCCCGCTCAAGGCTTCGGTTTTCCTCGCCAATATATGGTTTTTCTATCCTCTTTCCAAAATAGGAGGCCGGTCCCGCAAGCCGAATCCCCAAAGCTCCTGCCATCACGCTTTCGGTCTGGGCGGAATTGGGACTGGCATGGTTGAAGCGGTCTCTTCGAAAGATTTGAATCGCCTGTTTGCCATGATAGTTTGCATCAAACAAGCCGCAGACAAACGTCGCCGCAACCAGTAGCCCTGCACTGATACGCGACGGGATGAAATTGACCACATCATCCAGCTTTGCAGCAACCGTTCCGTAATAGCGATAGCTGTCATTTTTATAACCTACCATCGAATCCATCGTGTTGACCGCCTTGTAAAAATAGACAAAAGGCACACCAAACAGCATATAAAACAGCGGTGCGATGACACCATCGGATGTATTCTCCGCCACCGTCTCAACGGCAGCCCGGATGACACCGTCTTCATCCAGCACGTCTGTATCTCTTCCGACGATCATGGCAACGGCTTTTTGTCCTGCGATGAGACCTTCTTTTTCCAATGCAGCCGCAACTGCCATACTCTCTTTTTTCAGACTTTTTGCTGCCAGCATATAAGCAAGGGCAACCGACTCAAAGGCAATCCCGGCGATCACATGGATGCGGTATGCCAGAATCGTAAGCGAGGTCGGAACCAGCACCGCGATCAGACCTACAATGACAACCAGATAAAAGCCTGCCAGATATTCTCCTGTCCGCGTCTTAGAAAACCATGGTCTGGTTTCCTTTTCCACCCCGGTGATCAGTTTTCCGATGCCACGGATGGGATGCGGCAGGTGATGCGGATCGCCGATGACCGCATCCACTATGCATGCGATCACCATCGCAAGAATATGATACCACAAATACGCTTTCATAGCTTCAATTTTACTCCGAATTTTTCTACTTGATTTTTTGCGCAATCCCGCAGATGACCCGATACACTTCATCTGCATGCTCTGCAAACAGACAGCTGATACGTCCCACCAGCTCCCGGTACTCCCTGTCTTTTTTTTCGATTGGCACGATGCCACATCCCATCTCCTGCATGTGGATCACACCGGCGGTATTGTTCTTTGCAAGCGTTTGTGCCGATTCCATAGGATCTGTATCGGTTGTGATATCATCCATCTCCTGTCGGATCTCATCCTGATAATTTAAGATCAGATCCCCCTGCGCCTGCAGCTGTTCCACATAATACCGGACCGCATATTCTTTTGCGCCGGAAGCACTTCCTCCGATTACGAAAACCATACCGTATCTCCTAACCAGACCGC
>JALEJB010000011.1 GCA_022768825.1 Lachnospiraceae bacterium | reverse complement strand
CAAAACAATTCCATAATTAGGCGCTATGTACTCAAAAATCTCTTTTGCCCGATCCGATATCTGGTCATCTAGTACTTTTCTCCGATATTTCACTACCATAACAAGATGATAATATAACAAATATACTGAATGGGCATTATGATCCATCTCTTTCATATATTCAGCATCCTTTCGTTTTCGACTGATTATATTATATCACACATCCAGTAATAGAACAAGTGTTCTTTTCTGATTTTATCAATATATTTTGCAATTCATCTCACCACCTGAAGAGGTGGGAGAATTCTTGCTTATTACATGTTAAAGTGTCCCAATTGTAGCACCGCAAAATGCCCTTTTCAAGATGGCAGAATCACGGTTTGAATTTTTTATTTTCGTCAAATGTAACAATCAAATCACTCTGTTTCTCTCGCCGGCAAACAAAAACACGCCGAAATGGACTGTTTGGGTTGCTCGTGAGGTAGAGATTTTATTTATAGTTTTCTTATATTGTGCAACTTTAACATATGGAAACGGATACAAAAACAGCAGCGAAAACGATTTGCTTTCACTGCTGTTTTATAGGTCTTATGTGGCTTGTGCGAGTACTCCCCTCTCCGTCATGCTTCGCATGACACCTCTCCCCAATGGGGCGAGGCTTTGATATCATTTGTTCACAGTGGCTGACACCTTAGGTTCCTTGATATCGTGGACTCTTTATCTAGCAAATATAATTTGAGGTTCTGACATATTATCGAGTGCACTACTATCCTCAAATGACGCTCTAATGCTGTTTGTATAGCTTTCCCCAGGTTCCAGCATCGCCCCATATACATGAACAATTTGGGGATTTGATTCATCAATTATCGTAGTAACTCGCTCTGGATGATCTGTTTTTACTTCCTTCACATTCGAATTGTATATGATATCAAAACGCTCTCTTAACCGTTTTTTCCCTGTTGGTTCAGTAAGCGAATATGAAACTACCCATGTACCATCCCCGTTATTAGCGTTAAAAGTAGTATTTGCTTGATCCCTCGTCGCATATTCATATGTCTTACACAGTGTTACTTTCGTCGAACCGATCAGTGCTTCCATCTCCTCGACCGTTAAATGACCATTTGAAACACCAAAATCAAGCGCAAATTCTATAAAACCTTTATCTCCAAAGCGTTCACCAACCGTGTATCCGGTTTGATTCAACCAAATTTTAATAGCAGATCCACTATTTGAAGACAAGAACAAGTCTCCACGATAAAAAATATCAGGCTTATTTACATAATATACAGCAGTAGTCAAACGTTCCGGCAACTGAATTGTCCATAAATCATATTCATAAGCATCGTCTATCTTTGGAATCTTAAAATGAAGCTGATAATTTCCACCACTGCCCCAATTAGCACCATTTTCTTCAACTTTAACAACATACATACCATCTGATTCCGGCACTACCGGATCAACGGCTACCTTCGTGCCCAGATACGGTACAGCATTCTGTACATTGACGACATAATCCTGCGCGTACTTCATGTGTCCATCCTTCCATAAAGACAGGGTATAATTGATGTAATTGACATAGGTACGCGCAGGACTTGCTGTAGTGCCGTCACCATATGTATAAAAGGCATCTTTTTTGATCGTAAATTTTGTCTTGAGCTCATAGCCTTCGTAAAACGGCTTTGCGTACGGATATTCAATCGCATATGCGACATTTTTCAAGCCTTCCGTGACAATTCCTGCCTCGGTTGCGACAGCATAGTCCCCTGATTTATAATCAATCACAGTGAGTTTTTTGTTGTAATCGCCATCCGTCTGATAATAACGTGTCAAAAGAGCGCCCGATGAGATTGCCTTGGCATCGTGGTAATCCACCTGCAACTTGTTCTTACGCATCGTGTAACCATTAAATCCTTTGGCATCCAACTGCGCGATGATTCCATCCCGTAAAACAAACTCTATCGTATCTCCTGTCAAATCTGAAGCTGGAAGTATCGCACCACCGGTTGACACTGCACCGCCGGTGGGGATCATGATCTGCTGTCCGCTGTCATCGATCAATGCGATGTATCCTTTTCCATTTACATTTTTCACACCCAGAGCATCATCCGCGCCTTCTACTCCAAGGGTAGACTGCAGTTCATTTCGAATCTGATTGCTCACCGTATTACAGATTGTCTTCTGATGATTGATCGCCTGAAGATTCGTATAGATTTTTGTGATATTCGGAAGACACGCCACAACCGCTGTCATAAAAATGGCAAGCAAAGCAAAGGTTACAATCAGTTCTACCAATGTATAACCTTTGTTACCACACATATGAGACCGTTGTCTATTTTTCTTTTTCCATTCATATTTTCTCATATACGCTTCCTTCTACTCTGCAATGATCATCCAGTTACCTATAAAATAACATTCACTCTACATTCTGATCACAAAAACAGCACTGTCTCCACTTGATCTCAATCAGGGACACTATTCTTATATTGAACGATCGGCTTGGATGGTTTCACAGATGGGTTGTTCTCATCTGGATTCTTCAAGTACACAGTCAAAGTCGTGTTAATGGAATGTCCTTTTTCAAGCAACTGACCATATACATATAACTTATTTCCTTCATAAATGGGTTGAACATATCTTGCGTTTGGACCTGTAAATCCTGTAATCTCTGTATCAAAATCCAATTCCAGATATTCCCGAATACGTTTCTCACCGGCAGCCATCTCATAGTATATTTCTGCTTTATATTGCGAGCCATCTTCGGCAACAGTGCAGTGTAGATTCTTTACATTTGATGAGGAAGCATATTCATAACTCGGTGCCGGCTCCACATATTTGGTATGTTCCAATTCCTTCATTTGTTCCGCTGTCAGCTCAAGACCAAGTTTGAATTTAATGCCGAATTCTTTTTCGTTTGGGAACCAACCTCTTCCCCTCATTTTAATGATAATGTCATTTCCCTCATATTGAACCCAATACAAATCTTTTTCAGAATCAGGGATTACTATTTCTGCCCCATTTACTGAAGCCGGCATATGTAATCTCCATTGATCACAATCCTGTCCAGCATCTGAAAGAGGCGGTACATGGAAGTCCAGTTAATAAGAATCACCCTCTTTTCTCAAAGAGTTTTCTAAGACATAAGCATCCAATGGGGATCTATGCTGTTCACCCGGCACGACCGGATCACCTGCTTCATTCTTTGGCTGATACTGATAAATGTTGTATTCTGTCCGGATTTTCTCACCGGATTCCAGATCTGCCTCCACCATCCAATCTGCGGTTTTCACATCCACATCAAAGCTTGTTCCGTTTCCGGTAAAATGAAGCTTCGTGGCTGCGGATATATTGGACAGTTCAGAGGACGGAATCGCAATCTTCCACCGTTTCTCCGTCTCGTCATAGTTTGGCTGCAATTTCTGATATGCGATCTCTGCCAGATACGCCGTTCGATTCTGATTCTCCTGCGTTTTTTTTTGGATTTTGGTTGCCATAGACGTGGCTGTCGTGATCATGGCAATCGCCAGAAGCACCAATACAAAGGCAACCATGACTTCCACGATCGTCATACCATGTTCATCTTTTTGCTTATCTCGTATAGACTCTCTTAAATTTGAGAGCCTGTCCTTTGTATTCATCAAGTGTCCCATCGCCGCCTCCTTCATATCCCAGAATTTTACGCTTTCTGATCAACTGGATCATTACATCGGTTTCTTTTTGTGTGGTATTTCCGGATCCATCCGGAACGGTCAGCCAATGTTTACCGACTTCCTGTTGTACACCCGCCCATTTTTCTGCCAGCTCCATCGTCACAGTTTTTTTCTCAGACTCACCTTGCACCCAGCATTCAAGATTTTCTGCCATAAGCATACCCGATTCGTCTGTCACCTTAAAATGTTCCGCTTCACCGGGCTGTGCCGGACAATATTCACACTCATATTGCTTCACCTTATCATCTCCGGTAAACATATTGGTGTACAGCGTGTATTGCATATCCTCATTATCCAACTGCTGGTAAAAAATATATCTGGTGGTCACCGACTCTTTTCCACCTTTGTCTCCCCAGACTTCCACGGTCAGATCCAGATACTGGTTACTCAGTTCCATACTCTCCCAGTTCTGAGGTTCATTTGCGGTATCTACACCGTTTTGAAAACGGATCACCGCCCTTCCATAATCAGAAGTCGGTCCGTCTGCCGAATACTGCATACTCTCTTCGATCGACTCCGAATCACTGCTTGGCATGTAATCCACCGCCGCCTTGTAGATTCCTCCTCCGGTATTGGATGCAGCAGTCAGCTCCGCTCCCACCTGTTCGCTCAAAGTCAGTGCCTGAACATAGCAATCCTCCTGCACGCGATTGCTGTTTGTCATAACACTGACCTGTCCCACTCCATAGAGCAGGGCGAGCGCCAGCGCAAAGATCACTGCCATCACAACGAGGGCGTAGATTAAAGCCACGCCCTGCTCATTGTGTTTGCATTTGTACGATTTTGTTTGTTGTCGCTGATCCATACCGAAACCTTCTTTTATCTCTTTCTTGCTTATGATTTTTCCTTTGACGCATTGTAGCGTTCCGTATCCTTTGGAATTGCCTGAATAAATACATCGGTGATCAACTGGCTCGTTCCACTGATCGCTACACCGCCATCACAGGTGACCGCATATCTGGTCTGTGGCAGACACAGTACATAATACACGGTTCCGTCCACTTCTTCCCGTCTGATACTTGTATCAAAGGTCATACGATAGTAAGCTCTGGCAGTTCCGCTTGAGCGGTAGGTTCCGCTTACCGCATTGCGGATCACATCCAGACAGCGCTCATCTGTTCCTGACAAGGTATAGGTGTAATCATAGCTTCCATCCAGATTCATCCTCTTATCTGCGCCTTTCTCAGGATCCGTCTCAAGATCCTGATTCGTATGAACGATCACCTGATCATCCGTTACCGTCAGTGTAAATACGTTTCCGTCTTTTGTCGTCAGCGTCAGCACATTCTTCTCCACATAGGACGGCACGCTAAAACGATAGGAGTCGTGCTGTACCGTCACATTGGTAAAATCTGTTCCCTTCACTGATACGGAATTTTTGAAGCTCTTTCCCAAAGTCTCATAGGTCTTTTCCAGCACCTCACGATTCAGATTTGGTGTGTCAAGCTGTACCTTCGGAATCTGTACGTATGCCGGATTGGCCCATGACCAGTAAGAGCTTATTTTGGTAGTTGAGGTGGATCGAATCAGTGGCACGATATATCCGCCTGCATAGGTGATATCCTTGAATGCGGAAGCAATGGTATATGTATAAACTCCATTCTCCTTCTCCTTGAGATTCATCATGATCGGTTTTCCGCTGCCACTCAAATGTGCATAGTTGGCATCTGCCAGAATCTGTTCCACCTGAACATACTGACTATAAGGAGTACCTTTCAACATCGCAACAAAATCATCTGCCTGCTTTTGGGTTTCAAACAATACACCATTCATCACATAATTACTGTTTTTCGTCAGCTGCACATCCAGCTTCAGAGCGTTGGAAGTAAACTGGGCTTCTGTCAGCACATGATTCTTCAGATCTACCGTATAATTTCTGTAATTCCAAGCAAACGGAGTATCGGTAAATTCCGGTACATCTAAGCGATTACCCACCCGAATCGTCTTCCACAATCCAACCGGCGATTTAAAATATCTTGCCGTAGATTTCAGATTTTGAAATGCACTTTCCGTACAATCCTCTTCATCCATATATGCAACGACATACAGCTGTACGGTCTGTCCCTGGTACTGATATTGGTCTGATTCAAAGTCACAAATAATGCTGGTTTGTGAAGTTGTCTCAAGTTTTATAAACTTCTTATCGTCATTTTTCTTACCATACAACGCATAACGTATCTGATCCTGATATCCGCTCTCCACATGTCCACTGATATCCTGCCATGATATCTCATACTTCAGATCATTTCTATTTAACAGTTTCACCGACGGCTGACTCAGGTTCGGCAGACGCGTTCGGATCGTGCGGATACTCTGCGCTGCACGCGGAACTACTTTTCCCTTTTTCTCGGGATCCGAAGACGTATCTCTCGGCGCCAAGCCGGTGCCTCGCTGTATGATGACAACCTCAATCTTGGAATACTCCCAATCATCTACCGTCAGTGTATGAGTCGTCAAAAATGCCTTCTCGGAATTGCTCCACGCTCCTTTTTGCACCTTCGAATTTGCAGCAATCTGAATCTTTGACTCCCCTTGGACACCATAGACCTGAAATTCATAGCTAGTCGTTTCCGTTGATGTGTCCGTCCACTCAAATGTATATTTGAGTTCATCATGCGTCACATCATAGCTGATCTTCGGTGTATTGAGCTTTGGCACATCCTGCAGTGCATACTGATCCGTACGCGCATAGACCACAGGATACTTCTCCTCATCGATTCCTGTTCCCACAGACACTTTGGTTTCTGTTGTTACATCCCCATTCTTTGGTGTATTCACAATTCTTGAACCAAAACTTTGTGCTGTTGACAGGACCTCACCGGTCACATATCTGCCATCCTCCGGTGATGTATTCACCAACAAACTTTTTTCTGACGCTTGTTCCTTCGCATCCATCTCATGCCAGGTATACACCGGTCCGACACCGGTCTGCGATATCCATGCGCGTACATAAAAATATTGTGTACTGTCGGCATCAAAAAACTCCGCCGGCAAATCAGTAAATGTAACCATACTAAGCTGATTGCTGACTGCTAATTCCTTTGCGCCTAAAATATACTCGTTTCCTTTGCCATCCACCCGGATCAGATCAATCTGGTAAATTGGATAGATACCTGTTTTTGCCACCTCAGATTGTAGATAAACATTTAGTTTTGCATCTAATTCACTCTCATAGTTATTATCAAAGGTGGCATATAACTGAGTGATTCCAGGTATCGTATTTTCTGTAGCACTATAGTCATTTGGCGTATAAACAGATGTCACAAATTTCTTAGAGACCTGATTGTTACTCTTCGCCTGTGCATATAAGAGCCAGATTCCCTTCGAGGGTGTATGGTTGTCCGGATTATTTTCAATTGGTATCGGTGTAAAACCGCAATTTAAGAGCAGCTCTTTATTCTTCTGATTTATGGTTCCCACACGATGCGTTCCCTGTCGATATACATCTACGGACCAGTTTTCATAGGCTTCATAGTCCTTTTGGTTAAGCAAAGTAACTTTATATTGATAAGAACCATTATCCTTCCGCTGGCTTATCTCCATACGAATCTGTGGGGTTGGCATCATATGCGGAATAGATGCAGGATCGGATGTACACCACTGGGAAGTACCGTTTTCGTTCACAGCCATCACCTGCGCCTGCAGCTTCTTTCCTTCCATCTCAGGTGTAATATCGATACTCCACTCATTTCCAAAACATTTTTTATTGGAGATATATTCCTTTCCGTTTTCGTCCGCATCCTTCACTGTCAACAGATAGTATGAAACTACATTTCTTGCACCATCGATTGAATTCTTCCATTTGATATCCAGCATAGAAGGATCCGACTGGTTAACTGACAGTTCTACCAGACTTGGTGTCTCGGGACGCGGTGCTACAGTACCGGCATCCTCTGCATACGGCATGGCTGCTGCCAGTGCATACTTGTAATTATCAACCATCATTTGATCAAGCATCTCGCAGGTGGCCTGTCTGTCTTGTGATGAGAAGCTCAGTGTTTTCCCGGAATCGAATGTAGCAAAAATTGAACCATACGTCTGTTCAAATCCATCATGATAGTAAATCATCTGATTACCTACCAGAATATAGGACTTACCCTTATAATAGTCTTGTCGATTGGAAGTATCAGATAGCCGTTTTTCCTCAAACTGCGGTTCAATGAGATATTGCTTATCTTTGGATGTAGCGACATAGAGATACTGTGTATTTGCATTACGCAAATGATCACTTGAAACATTCACATCTACCAGTCGTGGAGATACAATGGAAGCACCTGCACTCAACGGAAGTGCAGTGATGATTCCCTGACTGTTTTGATATGTCAATTTCAAATCTGCCAGGATGAAGCTTGTATCATTATCTCCTTTCCCATAATAATATCCATACCTTTGAAAATCACCTTTCTCTCTTGATTTCTCGACTCCATTTTGCACAAAGTGAATCCGCAGTGCATATATGGTTGCATTCGAGGGAAAGACGATCGTTTCTTCTGACTCGGTACTCTGAATGACTTCTTTTGCCAATATATAGTTACTCGTCAACGATTTGTCATAATCAGAATTGCTTCGGTTCGTCTGCGAATCTTCCACAACATATTCTACGCGGAAAGAATGATGATTTTTTCCGGTATCATCAAATTTTAAGCTCAATTCATCTAACTTCATCGGGTGTCTGAGCTGAATGTACAGTTCCCCACCATGACGACTGCCCGAAACTGTATATGAGCCTTCTGTATGATTGTTATCTACCAGACTGTCAAGTCCAATGGCACTCTGTGTATTGTCCTGCAAGATCGGATAACAGATTCCTCTGTCAGAAGAATCGAATGCATACATGCTCGGTGATTGTAGTTCTACTTTCACTGTAGCATCTACATCTGTGTTATCCAAAAGCAGCACCCGGTTATTTTCGCAAACAGAACTTTTTCCACCATCATATAAGTAATTATTGCCATTTGTTGAACCGGCATCGTTGCAGATATAGCCTTTTTTTCCATAAAAAGTTTTATTTTTATCAAAAAGTGTAAAGCAATTAGTAATACGCGTATTTTCATGTCCGGAATCGCGGTCTCCAAATATTCCCGCGAATCCACGGCCTGACAACATCTTGTAATCCGTACAATAATTCCGACACCGGTCAATATTTAATTCCAGATTTGCCAAGGAAATTGTATCACTTGCGGCACCATCACTTGTCATATATCCAAGCATACCACCACCCATAGAAAAACAAATGATTGTAGCATCCGGCCCATTGACACAATCGATAATATTCAATTGAATCGGCTGAGCATCCGCCTTGGTACCGGCATGGTAAGTAATCACATTTCCCATGATTCCGCCGGACTCATTGGCACAATTTTTATAATCCCTTCCATCCGTTCCTGTTCCCCAGATTTTCCCATCATTTCTGCAGGATAAAATGGTATAACTTTGATGGTCCATCGGGTGGTAAAGCTGTGCTACGATTCCTCCCGTTGCACCTCTCCATCCAAGTTGGAAAGAAGTCTGAATCATGCCATAGTTTCGACAATGTTCAATGCTTCCGCCCTGATCTGACCATCTGCCAATAATTCCGCCTGAATAATGAGATTTATTATTTACCACCATTCCCGTATTGATACATCCATAGATGGTCCACTGATCACTGGTTGTATTATGCTGATTTCCGATAATTCCACCATTGACACGCTCAGTGACACCTGAAGATGACTCACGCAGCACCATCGCCTGATTGACAAGAAAGCGTGTATCGTTTTCTGATTCATTGGTTCCGATAATTCCACCCTGTGCGCTATACTGGGATGAACTTCGATTATCCACTAACCAGCGACCACTCATACAATATTCCATTGTCGCTGTGGAAGTATTAGATGCGGCAATTCCTCCAACACTTCCGTTTCCGGTCAATTGCACCAGCATCATAAGTTTGTGTTTATCACTTGTTAAAGTATCCTTTGCCCATTTTTCCACAGAGTTATTATCATCTGTCCATATCTTTTCGTTTAACTTTGGAATTGCAGTTATATATCGATTGGCTACAATACCATTTCCTTGCGCATCCTTTTCATTTACTTTCTCAATTAATTTCTCATATCCAGCTTTCGCTTTGAATTGTTCTTGCTTCTCGTTATCAAAAGCAGTTTGAACCGGTTGCATAATCTTTGTGGTATCTTCATAACCACTCATAGAAACCAGACCTTTGTTCATACCCACGATTCCGCCAACCAAGCCATTGATCACCACAATCCGGTTCTTGTCATAGCCTTCAGACGTATCCAGACTACAAGCCTCCATACGTCCGCCGGTCTCATTTTTTCCGACGATTCCACCAAAGCAATTGGTCAAATCTTCCTGTTTTTCTGCCTCAAGTGTAATATTTGCCTGATAAAGTCCGTTGATATCCGCTTTGATATTCTTTACCGTAATTCCCGAAGCGGTCGATGCATTGCTTCCAATCGCACCACCATAACAGCTACTTCGAAGAGATGCCGTATCCTCTGATACATCCAGTCCGTTCACTGTACACTTCGATACAATTCCGGAGCCGGTACTTTGACCAATCAATCCTCCAAAATAAGCACAGTTTCCCTGCAATTTGATGGTATAGTTTTCTACAGAAACACCCGACACTTCCTGTTGTTTTAATACCACTGATGACCATTCATTTTTGCCAATTGCGCCACCAATCGTTAAATCCTCATCCGATGCTGTATCAATTGTATAATCTACTTTTATCGCAGCATTTTTGATCGTTCCCTCGTTGGTCCCCACAATACCTCCAATGATGCTTCCGCTTCCTTGAAGAACAATGGTTCCCTCTGCGTCATCGGATGCTTTTTTTATATTACATCCATCAATCGTACCTTTGTTATACGCAGCGATAATACCCATATTTTTATCGTTGCTGCGAATGATCCTCTCTTCTTTTTCCTCAATACAGATCATATGATTGTTTGTCAAGGTTCCTTCATTCCATGCGCAGATTCCACCGGCACAGCTATTCATTGAGGTGATATTGGCCTCATTACTGCTGTTTTTCACTTCACATCCGGCGACCACGTATGCGGCAATACCACCGGCATATCCATCTTTTCCGTATGCAGTTACCGCGCCCAGATTATGACCCCCGTCAATCTGCCCGGATAGCAGTTTTCCGACGATTCCGCCGGCACAACCACCGTTCGCCACAACCATTGCCGCATTCTCATAGTTGGATGTATTGGAAACTGTACCATTCCAAAACTCTCCAAACAATCCGCCAACACAATCTACTCCAGTGATGGAAACCTTATCACTCATGACACGGGCAGAATTTACAACAAGTGTGCCTTTCATCACTCCTGCCACACCGCCTACACAAGTTCCTCCGTTGATCTGTAATGGTGGAGTTTTGATAAAAATCTGATTTGCCTCTTTTTCACCACCCAGACCGGATGCATCATCAAACGCCAGCTTTCCGGCATTGATTCCTGCCAGTCCGCCGACAATCGAGCCGTCCAGCGCACAACTGATATTCGCATACATCCGGGTACAATTATTTGCCTCGTTGGACTCATTGATCGCAAAGAATCCTCCGACAATACTTTTTCCTTCGATTGTATAATCTGTCGTTGCAGTGCCCACATTACATTTCGTGACAGACGCAGCTTTATTGTTGATCACGTCTTTTCCGTTGATCGCAGCAATTCCGCCGATCAGACCGGACTCCTGTGTCCCCAGATTTGTCAATACATGACAATTTTCCAGCTTTCCGAGATTGATTCCTGCGATTCCACCGCATCCATTTTGAGCATAGATCATTCCCTTCTGTGTACAATTCCTGATGACTGTATTCGAAGACACATATCCCTGAATACCGCCGACAAAGCTTCCGATCGGCTCACTTGCCACCATGCTGTCTGTCAGTGCCTGTTTCACATAGGCATCGGTATCCGCACTTATGATCTGCGCATCACACACATCTTTGAAAGCAACAGATCCCTCTATCAATTTCTGACCTGTCACTCCCTCTGCCTGCCAGTCACTGACATCACCGGTATTGGTACATCCGGATACTTCAATCGTATCATAGTAACAGCCATAACCCAGTATTCCACCGCCATAGCTTCCGGCAATAACGGTTGCTGCATTGTCGCCGGTAATTGTAGTTTTCACATTTCCCGACTTTAAAGGATAATTTGTAACATTTTTATAATTTTTTCGATCTGTAAGCCAAATAGTTGTATGCCCATCAATTTGTGTCATACCCGCCACGGATGCAAATGTGTTTTTGAATCCATTTTCTGGCAAATTTTTCACAGCCTTCTGATAAACTTTTTCATATTCAGTTTCATATTCAAAAATAACATTTCTCTGATATCCGATGATTCCACCAACCGCAGTCGCACCATATACCGTTCCAAAGGAATTCGTATTAGAAAAAAGAATTTCAGGACTATGATCAGTGTTATTCTGCAACAATACATTGGCTCCGATCGCGCCACCAACTGCATAGCGTCCACGAACAGAGTACGGCCGCAACTCATAAGTCTCATCGTTCTCTAGTGGTAAATCTTCCTTTTTGGGCAATGCATCCTCAGACAGATTGACACCAATATAGCCTCCTGCATTGTCAAACAGCGCATAGACTTCCCCACCATCCAGTGTGTAATGCTTAAAATCAAACTTTGTCCCGGCTCCGGCCATACCAAATACACCACCAACGTTATGATTTCCTACAACGATTGCTGATACATTCGTTTTGGAAGCATCGCTTCGCTTCACTTCTCCATATTCATTGAAGCCAACCAGTCCACCTGCGTTATCCCCGTAAATCGCCCATACCTGAGACACAAGCTGATAGATACTACCATCATAATCAAATACTTCTGAGGTACAATTCTCTATGATAGAGCTTCTATCCTTGGTTCCAATATTCTTTCCAACAATGCCGCCGATATTTCTTCCACGACCAACTACCACACCTTCATTGACACAATTCTGAATCGTATTTCCCGCTTGATTGCTTCCTACGATGCCGCCAACATCAGAATGTCCGAGCACATAACAACCATTCTGCACTTCTTTGGTTGATTTCAATCGGTTCTTTGACTCTGTTGTCTTTGCGAGATAGCCAACAATTCCACCCACCTCGTCATTTCCGAGAACGTAACCGCCTTCATTTGTACGGCAGTCCCGCAGTTCTCCGTCTACGACACAGCCTGCAATTCCACCCACAAAATTGCCGGATAAAGTATTTTTCAAAAATACATGTGCATTTGTCTCCGGTACATCACCCGGTTTCACGGTATCACCTGTAAGTGTCTCATCGGTAACCTTCTGAATAAATTCGCTATCACTGGCTCCTGGTGCCGAGGTGCAATCCTTGATTACACCTATCTGTAAAAATCCAACAATACCACCTGCGAAGCAGTTGTCTGCCCATTTACTGAAATTCGGATCGTTTAATTTTGCATCCTGTGTGCTATCTCCACTTTCCACAAGATTGAACTTCTCTCCACTCAGATAGATCAGACCTTCATTGGCACAATTTTCGATGATCGCAGTATCCGTGTTTGCGGTATGATTCATAAACCAGATATTTCCGGCAATACCGCCAACCATGCTGTTACCTGTAATCATGGCTGTATTTTTGACGCTGGTAGCATCTGCGATATTCAGAAAATTCTCTACTTGGCTCAGTATTGTAGCCGGTTCGCCAATGGCTCTCATCGTCTGATTGCCAGCATCCAGTCTGCCGGCTACCAGACCACACACACCACCGATTCCCGCAAAACGGTAGCGTTTTTTCACAGCATCATCTTTCGTCACTGTGGTGCTCTCTTCCGAATCGATGTCATAAAAATACCCTTCCAGCTCTCCTGCTGTCTGAATATCGGTCAGAGCTGTATTTCCATTATGTACACCGCAGACCAGTCCGATTCCCTGCATCTTATCGAGATTGGTTACATCCCATCCTACCGTCTGATAATTTAACGCCACATGCATGGAAGTACTGTCATCCATAGTGATCGTATGAATCGTTCCGTTATTTAAGCCGCATAACACCCCTGCTGCATATACTTTGTTTGCTGTATCCTGTGGTTTCTTCTGATACGAGATCGCACCATCAGAGACCACTGTCTGCTTCTGATAACCGAACAGTACCTCACTGCCGCCGACTGACAGATTCCGAAGTACACCGTTATTTTTCATCACAATGCCAAGCTGCGCAGACTCATGTTGAAGCACGGATTCCTCTGTCAAAACGATTCCGTTGATTGCGAAATCCTGTGCATGTAACGTCTTTTCTCCGGTCAGCGTCCAATTTTGTGAAAACTCCGGAATAGCTGGGAATGCTTTTGTCGTATGCACTTCCATCAGTTCCATCGCATTCTCATAACCGGCCAGTGCAGTATTTTGATCATAGATGATCGCATCGTCAAATTGGATGTCCTCAGTTAATTTAAAAGTTGTCGTTTTTGACGTATCATAATAACGGATATTCGCCAAATGGCGTGACGAACCAATGCCTACTTCACTTTCCTTTACGGAAGCATAGAAGGCATTTTCGATATTGGAGCTTACCGATGAACCGGTAATGTATTCTTCACTTTCGATCCACAGACGCACACCATGCTTTCCCTGATCGTAATCAGCCGGCAGATCTGATTCCATCAATTGTTCCACACGGGCTGACGCATAGATATCCGGCAATTCCGCCTGATTTTTCAAAAAACGGCGAAAACTGGTGGAAATATTTCTCGCGGTATCCACACCATCAATCACCTTTGCTGACTGGGCAGACATCGTAGCATCCAATGTCACACGCAGTTCTTGTCCAACAAAGGAGATTGGAAAATACATATCTGTCGGTGTCTGCGCAATACCACCTGCATATTCGCTCACTTTGAATTTCATCAGATGTGCCGAAGCAACATCCGCTGTCGTATAGCCTTTTGCATACAGATCCACCAGA
>JALEJB010000007.1 GCA_022768825.1 Lachnospiraceae bacterium | reverse complement strand
ACAGTAACATTTATACTGCAACCGATGTGGTGAAAGGCGCTCCGTCCACAAGTGTTGTAAATTTGTATAAGGAAACTGCCAAGAGTCTTATGACCGCGGAAGAAAAGGCAAACTATGAGAGTACAGAGGTCGCTACAGATGTTACCGTATATCTGCAGGTGCAAAATATCACGGGAACCACGGAAGCGAATAATTCTAAGGATCATGTAGAAGCACAGTTACAGGATCTGGTGATTCAGGCGGAAAACACGTCTGACGGTTCTGAGGTACAGTCTGGTACAGAGTATCTGGATCTATCCATGTACAAAAATGTAAAGACACAGACAAAAGACGGTGGTCAGGTTGTTGCGCAGGATGAGACGCTGACAAAGATAACAAATGTACCTGATAAGTTGACGATTACGGTAGATATACCGTCTGATCTGCGTGCTGTTCCTGCCGGGTATAAACGAACTTATCATGTGATCCGCGTACATGATAACCAGGCAGAAGTGCTGGACACTACACAAACAGGGAATCAACTGACCTTTGAGACAGACAAGTTTTCGACTTATGCAGTCGCATATGTGGACGTAAAGGATACATCTGTGACTCTGCCGGCTGAGAGTAGCGGAACAGGAACACCGGACATTCCGGTGACGAAAGTTACCATTTCGTCAGATAAGAAAAGTCTCACAAAGAAAGGCGACACATTACAGCTTACGGTTGATTTTACGCCATCTAACGCAACAGACAAAAAGGTCACATGGACATCCTCAGATCCAAGTGTAGCAACGGTCGATGATAACGGAAAGGTGACGGCTGTCGGAGATGGAACTGTCATAATCACGGCAAAGAGCAGTAATGGTAAAACCGAAACGATTACGATTACAGTCAAAACAGAACCGGAGGAAGAGGAACAGAAGGAAGAAACTGATACAGACATCGCTACTGATGGTACGATCACATTTGATACGACTTTCCAAAAACTTCGTCTTGCAGAGGCGAAGGCGACAAAAAACGCAATGAAGTTAAGCTGGAAACAGGTCTCCGGTGCGGACGGCTATGTACTCTACGGCGCACAGTGTAACACAAAGGATCACAGATATAAACTCAAAGCGATTGCGGCCATCAAGGACGGCGCAAAGACGACATACACGAATAAGAGACTGAAAGCCGGCACTTATTACAAATATTGTATCAGGGCTTACAAACTGATAGATGGTAAGAAAGTCTGGCTGGCGAAGTCCAAGACAATCCACGTCACCACCGCCGGCGGTAAGTATGGAAATGCCAAGGCTGTGAAAGTCAGCAATACAAAAGTGATCCTGAAGAAAGGAAAGTCACTTGTCATAAAGGCTCAACAGATTGCGGAAAACAAGCCGATCAAACAGCATGTGAACATCAAATTTGAGTCCACAAACACGAAGATCGCAACTGTGACGAAAAACGGACGCATCAAAGCGAAAAAGAAAGGCACCTGCTACATCTACGTTTACGCCCAAAACGGCGTCTACAAGAGAATTAGCGTCACCGTCAAGTGACACCAGCATTGACACCTTGGCAAAATTCCACTATAATAGGAAATTAGCCAGTGAAAAACTGGAAAATAAATTTAAGAGAAAAGAGGAGAAACTTATGTGGACAAGAAGTGAACTGAAACAACGCGGAAAACTTGCGTTCAAAGCAAACTATTGGAAATGTGTGCTGGTATCTTTGATACTGGTGATTCTGACAGGAGCGTCATCAGGCGGTTCTGCAGCCGGCAATAGCGATGAGGAAGGAAATTCTCTCATGAATGCGCTTCAGACGGCATCCCAGCAGACCGGCATATCAGTGGGTGCGATCGTTGGCATTGTTTTTGGTGTCATTGGCGTAGCCTTTGTGATCGGCCTTGTGATTTCAATACTTGTGAAAAATCCGTTTATTGTAGGATGCCGCAGCTTTTATCTGAACAATTCAGATGCACCTGCAAATTTTGGACAAATTGCAGCAGGTTTTTCAAAATTTGGCTATGGAAGAGTTATTTTAACCATGTTTTTGCATGATCTGCTGATTGGAATCGGATTCTTTTTATTGATCGTACCGGGAGTCATCCTGACATATAGCTATCGTCTGGTACCTTATATTCTGGCAGAAAATCCGGAAATCAGTGGAATGGACGCTTTGAAAAAGAGTGCGGATATGATGCGCGGACAGAAGTGGAATGCGTTTGTACTGGATCTGTCTTTCATCGGATGGATGCTGCTGGCAATCATCACCTGTGGAATCGTTGGTATCTTTTACGTGGATCCGTATATGCATGCGACGGATGCAGAGCTTTATAAAGCGATCAGAGATCACTACAATGGCAACGGAACTGTAAATTACTAAAACAAGCAATATTGACAAACTGGCGATATGTGCTAGAATAAAAAAGGTTCATTTTAGAACGTGGATTACCACAGAAAAAGGAAGTCATTCAATGAGAAAACAGATTTTTTCGCTACTTGTTGAAAACACAGCCGGCGTGACCAGTCATATTTCCGGACTGTTCAGTCGCAGAGGCTACAATATTGACAGCTTTTCATCAGGTGTGACCGCAGATCCGAGATTTACACGTATCACAATTGTGTGTACCGGAGATGAACTGGTACTGGAGCAGATTGAAAAGCAGCTAGCCAAGCTGGAAGATGTACGTGATATCAAGAAATTGGAGCACGGTTCTTCCGTTACGAGAGAGTTGATTCTTGTAAAGATCCGCGCAAAGGATACGGAGCGACAGGCAGTGATGAATGTAGCAGAGATCTTCCATGGAAAGATTGTGGATGTCACTCACGATTCTATGGTTATCGAACTCACCGGACATCAGGATAAGCTCGATGCGTTTTTGGATTTGCTCTCAGGATATGAGATCTTAGAGCTTGCGAGAACGGGACTTACCGGACTTACCCGTGGTTCCGCAGATGTTACATATTTAGATTAAATTTATTAATAGGAGGCCTAGTAAAATGGGATCAGAAGCAAGAATTTTTTATCAGGAAGACTGTAATCTGTCTTTGTTAGACGGAAAGACCATCGCTGTCATCGGTTATGGTAGTCAGGGACATGCGCATGCATTGAATGCAAAAGAGTCAGGATGTCACGTGATCATCGGACTTTACGAGGGCAGCAAGTCATGGGCAAAAGCTGAGGCACAGGGATTTGAAGTCTATACAGCAGCAGAGGCTGCTAAGAAAGCAGATATTATCATGATCCTGATCAATGATGAGTTACAGGCTGATATGTACAAAAAAGATATCGAGCCAAACCTGGAAGCAGGAAATATGCTGATGTTCGCTCACGGTTTCAACATTCATTTCGGATGCATTCAGCCACCAAAGGACGTTGATGTCACCATGATCGCTCCGAAGGGACCTGGACATACCGTACGTTCTGAGTATCAGGCTGGAAAGGGTGTTCCTTGTCTGGTAGCTGTTGAGCAGGATGCGACCGGAAAAGCTTTGGATATGGCGTTAGCATATGCATTGGCAATCGGTGGAGCAAGAGCCGGTGTTCT
>JALEJB010000216.1 GCA_022768825.1 Lachnospiraceae bacterium | reverse complement strand
GGTTGATGAAACGGAAGGAAAAAGTACATATGAAAACAAACGAAGCGGCAATCGACTCATTCTGGAGTGATGAGCGAATTGCAGACTATGAAGCAGCCATGGAAAAGGTCATTGAAGAGGCTCACAAAATTGATCAGGAATATTATGCCAAGACAAAGAATCACCCGATCCGTTTTGTGGAAAAGCGTCGCAAGACAGTTGAGAGTATTACACAGAAATTGGAACGAAAGAAAAAATCAACGGATAAGGGATTGGAAGAAGTCATTCATGACCTGGCAGGTGTTCGGATCATCTGTTTTGATACGGAGCAGATCGACCTGATCGCGAAACGGATGAGTATGGCAAAACAGTTTCAAGTTCTGAAGGTGAAGGATTATGTTCGAAATCCAAAGCAGAACGGTTATCAGAGTTATCACATGATTCTGGAAGTGGACGGAAAAAAGGTGGAGCTTCAGATCCGGACGATTCTGATGGATGCATGGTCTTCTCTGGATTCGATCCTCGTATATAAAAAGGCAGATCCGATTTCGGATCAAATGCGCACAGATATCCGGAAATATGCCAAGTGGAGCAGAAAGATGGACAAGATGGTGACAAACATGATGAAACAGAAAACGGGTGATACTAATTGTAAAAAATAAAGGAGTGATACACAGGATGAAAAATGATCAGACAACATGTTATACAAACAGAGAATTGTCGTGGCTTTCATTTAATGAAAGAGTATTAAACGAGGCGGCAAATCCAAGAGTGCCGTTAGCGGAACGGTTGACCTTCGCGTCTATTTATCAGACCAATCTGGATGAGTTTTTTATGGTCAGAGTGGGCACGCTTATGACACAGATGAATTCAAAAGAAAAGATCATCGAAAATAAAACCGGACTGGACAGCGAGCAGCAGGTGCGGGAGATTTTGAAGCAGACCAGAGAGCTGGAAAAAAAGAAGGCAAGAGTCTATGAACAGCTCATGGGTGAATTGGAGCCGGCAGGCATCCGGATCATCAATTTCAATAAGCTGTCCAATGAAGAAGGAAAGATGCTGGAAGTCTATTTCGATGAGCACATTGCGCCGTTTTTGTCACCGATGATCATCGGAAAACAGCATCCGTTCCCGTTTTTAAATAATAAGCAGCTGTATGCGATCGTACTGTTAAAAACGCAGAAGGGAAAAAATAAGATCGGTATTGTTCCGTGCAGCAATACGGTATTTAAGCGTCTGATTGAGATCCCGACGAGACCGGGAACCTTTATGCTGTCGGAAGAGCTGATTTTACATTTTGTATCCAAGCTCTATAACAAGTATTCCATTCGGGAAAAAGCCATCATGAGAGTGACCAGAAATGCAGATATCGATGCTTCCGGCATCTATGATGAAGACCTTGACTACAGGGATGTGATGGAGACGCTGATCAAAAAGAGAAATAAACTCGCACCGGTCAGGGTGGAGCTCAGCAGAAAGATCAACGACAGTGCAAAGGTAGAACTGTCGAATTATCTGGAGATCGGCACCGGACATTTTATCAATGTGCAGACACCGTTGGATCTGTCTTTTGTATTTGAACTGCAGAACTATCTGAGTGAAAAAGCGGAGCTTTTCTATGAAAAACGAAGCCCAAGAAATTCAGTGTCCATTGATTTAAAAACAAGTATTTTGTCACAGGTGGGGAAGAAGGACGTGTTGTTATCTTATCCGTTTGAATCGATGAAGCCTTTTATCCGACTGCTGGAAGAAGCTGCGGAGGATGACAGTGTTGTTTCTATCAAAATGACACTCTATCGTGTGGCAGATCGAAGCAAGATCATTGACGCTTTGGTGGAAGCTGCGGAAAACGGAAAAGAGGTTGTCGTTTTGGTAGAGCTGAGAGCCAGATTCGACGAGGGCAATAATATTGAGATCTCAAAAAGACTGGAAGATGCCGGATGTCAGATTCTGTACGGATTGGGCAATTACAAAGTACATTCCAAGCTTTGTCTGATCACGAGAACGGATGATAAGAAAGGTATTTCCTATATCACCCAGATCGGAACCGGTAATTATAACGAGAAAACCGCAAGACTTTATACCGATCTGTCGCTGATCACAGCGAATCAGGCGATCGGTACGGAAGCGGCAAATGTATTTGCTGCGTTGCAAAAGGGTGAGACGATCGAAGAGACCTCAGAGCTTTTAGTAGCACCAAAATGTCTGCAAAATAAGATCGCGGATATGATCGATGAGCAGATTCAGGATGCAAAAGAGGGAAAGAAAGCATATATCGGAATCAAGATCAACTCGCTGACAGATAAATATCTGATCGAAGAACTGATTGAGGCCAGTCAGGCGGGCGTCACCATTGACCTGATCGTGCGGGGTATCTGCTGTCTGCGTCCACAGGTAGCCGGATATACGGATAACATCCGGGTTATCAGTATCGTCGGAAGATTTTTGGAGCATTCGAGAATCTATATTTTCGGACCGGTATCCAGACAAAAGATTTACATCGCATCGGCAGATTTTATGACCAGAAATACGATTCGACGTGTAGAGGTGGCAGCTCCGATTCATGACAAAGGAATACAAAAGAGAATCCGCGAGATGTTTCAGACGATGCTGATGGATGATGAAAAAGGAAAAGAACAATATGCGGACGGAACCTATCACGACAGGAAGCTGGGGAATGAACCGGTCAATTCGCAGGAGCTGTTCTATGAACAGGCTTATGCAGGCGTAGGTGAGAATTGATGCTGAAAATCTCATTGGGAACAGTATTGAGAGAAATCAAAGCGGATGAATCGGACATACCAAAGCAGACTTTTGAAAAAGACACCAGCAGAATAAAAATATGCCGGAGCTGGAGCACGGGTATCCCTTTGTCATTGTCGGCAGCCTGATCATAGTTGCGGTCATTATCTGGATCTTCAAAAAAAAGAAAATTATGTAGAGAGAGCAGAAACGAGTTGTTTTCTGCTTTTCTTTTTGTATAATATGATTAGGGCATCTGCTAAAAAAGGGAAAGGAGAAGCGCATATGTTACGCAAAATACATGGTCAAAACAAGAAATATTTTGCCGTCCTGGCTGTGATCTTTGTCCTGATCTGCTCTTTTTCCGATCTTGAAAGTGATACTCCACGGTTTTACGCCAATGGAAATCCGCTTAGCCAAAGTACCCTTGTTTCACAGGTGTTGGATTTTGAGGAAATCCTTTGTACACCGGAGACTGCTGTCTCATCGTCACCGGCTGCCTTCTTACGGCAGTTGTCATCAAGAAAACACAGCACCGGTTCGTTTACAATGAATGCGTATGTTCTTTGTATTTTGCCGGTGCCTGCTATCGTAGTTCTGTTTTTTATGAGGCTGCAGCGCAGGTCTGACTGCAGCACTCACAGATTCATCATTCGATATATCCACAATAAGGACGGGAAAAAAGCATAATGAATCCTGTTTCGAACCTATGAAAAATCATAGGTCTCTTTGTCGTGTAAAAAAATAGATTATGTCGTCCCGGAAGGAGGAACAAATTATGCTGAATACAATTATAATCGTGATTTCTGTGAGTCTTGTCCTTGGAGGAGCAGTGCTCACATGGTGGTTTGAGAACGGCCCGGAAAAGAAAGAGAAACCGGAGAATGAGTCTGACGGAAAGGCAGGGAATCACTCATGATCATTTTATATATGGCTTCACTGATACTGGGCTTTGGCTTGCTTGTCAAGGGTTCGGACTATTTTGTTGATGGTGCGGCGGGATTGGCAGCGCGGTTTGGAATCCCCCAATTGATTATAGGCCTTACGATCGTCGCAATGGGAACCAGTGCGCCGGAAGCGGCTGTCAGTATCACAGCAGCTTTAGAGGGCAGTGCGGATATCACCATTGGAAATATTGTGGGAAGTAATATTCTGAATATATGTATTATTTTGGGGATTGCTTCTGTGATCGTTCCGATCGCGGTTGCAAAGTCTACTGTTTTTATCGAGATCCCCTATATGCTCCTGTGCTCCGTGATTCTGCTGTTGTTGGGAGTTGACGGAAAGATCAGTCCGGTTGATGGAATGATCTTATGGGCAGCATTTCTGATCTATCTTGCGTACCTTTTTGTTGGCGCCAGAAAGCAAAAGGAAGGCCCGGAAGAAATCAAATATGCAAAAGGCTTTCGACAGATCATTTATATCATCGGCGGACTGACTGCAATCATTATCGGAAGTAAGTCTTCCGTGTATGGGGCAACGGAGCTGGCAAGACTAATCGGGATCAGTGAACGCTTCATTGGGCTGACGATCGTTGCGTTAGGAACATCTTTGCCGGAGTTGTTCACATCTGTGATCGCTGCAAAAAAAGGAAATGCAGATATTGCAATCGGAAATATTGTGGGAAGCAATATTTTTAATATTCTGTTTGTGATCGGAACAACTGCTTTGATTCTGGAGGTACCGTTTGATCGTAGGTTTATTTTGGACGGAGTGATCGTAATTGTTTCCGGAATTGTTCTGTTTTTCTGTGCATTTCCGAAAAAGAAGCTGACCAGACCAGGCGGCATTGCGATGCTGCTTTGTTATGCCGTATATTTTGGATATCTTTGTATACAATAAAAAGAAAAATAATTATTGACTTTTTTTATCAGTAATGCTATATTGATATCAGTAATCATTACTAATTTTGAAGGGGAGTTTGTATGATTAAGCATTCACGTCAAAGAGAAGCTATTTTAGCCGATCTTCGAAGTCGCAGGGATCATCCCACTGCGGATATGGTTTATGAAAGTGTCAGAATCATTTATCCGAATATCAGTCTGGGAACAGTATACAGGAATCTTTCTCTGTTGGCAGATCACGGTCAGGTACTGAGAATATCTACCGGAATGGGAGCGGATCACTTTGACGGATTTACAAATCCGCACAATCATTTTATCTGCAGACACTGCGGAAAAGTGAGCGATATGACTTATGTTGCGCAGGAAAATATCATTGAAAATGCAGCTAAGTCGTTTGATGGATTGCTTGAGGAATATGAACTGCAATTCTTTGGTATATGCAAGGATTGCCTTTCAAATAATAAATAACAAACTATTATATTTTAGGAGGATTTCAAAATGGCAAAATGGGTATGTCCGGTATGTGGTTATATTCACGAAGGAGATGCGGCACCGGCAGAGTGTCCGGTATGTCACGTAAGCGGAGACAAATTCAAGAAAGTAGAAGGAGAACTGACTCTGGCAGCAGAGCATGAGTATGGTGTTTATGCAAAAACTGTAAAGAACAACCCGGATATCAAAGACGAAGATAAAAAATTCATCTTTGATCAGTTGATGGCAAACTTCCAGGGTGAGTGTTCAGAAGTAGGTATGTATCTTTGCATGGCTCGCATCGCTCATAGAGAAGGCTATCCGGAGATCGGACTCTACTGGGAGAAAGCAGCTTACGAAGAAGCTGAGCATGCAGCAAAATTTGCTGAGTTACTCGGAGAGGATCTTGAGCCAAACATGAAAGCTACTACAAAAGACAACTTAGCTTGGAGAGTAGATTGTGAGTTTGGTGCAACTGCAGGAAAATTTGATCTTGCAAAGGTTGCTAAGATGAACAATCTGGATGCAATCCATGATACCGTTCATGAGATGGCTAGAGATGAGGCAAGACATGGCAAGGCTCTCAAGGGATTACTTGACAGATACTTCGGCTAATTTGAAACAGTATTAACAGATTTGTTAGAGGAATGAGGACAATGTTCTTATTCCTCTTTTTTGTGTGAAATATTTTACCTAAAAAAGAATTTTTATTTATGGAAATTCCTGAATATACGAAATATAATATCATTACATTTGAAATACACGCAAGGAGAAAAAAGATGGCTGACATTCGTTCTGACGCATCGGAAGTATTTCATTATGACATACCGGACTATCCGATGCTTTATCGCAAAAATCATATCTGTGCAGAATGGGATTTTTCTGACATATCCATTCACTGG
>JALEJB010000187.1 GCA_022768825.1 Lachnospiraceae bacterium | reverse complement strand
ATAACAACAGGCATATATCCAATTAAGGGGACAATCCCCTCTATGGATATGGATGATGAAGAAGGTAATTAAAGAAAATGATATAGCCATCTACTGGTTAGAAAACATAAATCCCTTCTTCTTAATTTGTCCTTGACAAGGGGTACACTTTAGAAGCACAGCTGCTGGCACAAATTCGTAAGAAGATGGAAAAGGGCAAACAGATTGAAGTGATCGCAGACGAACTGGAGGAGACGATAGAAACGATTCAGCAGTTATATGAGCGTGTTCAGACAGAACTGGGTAATAAATGATAAATTGAAGAAAATTGCCAAGGAAGATCCAAAAAAGTGAATGTATTTGTTACAACAATATCATAGAGTCTATTGTCAGATGATTCCAGACCGTACTATAATAGAGAGGCAAATATTGAACCGGGAGAATTCACCGGTGGAGTGTATCGATTTCGTGGACATACATATTAGTCGTCTGGTAGAGCTGATCAAATAGTTTAGAGAATGGGGATCATTTGTTGATAACGGAATTAAAATATGCAAATACAAACACATATCTGATCAAGGGAAAGAATGGATATATTCTTTTTGACACCGATTGGGCAGGCACATTTTTATCGTTTTGCAAAGCAATAAAAAAAGCGGGTGTTGAAGCCCGGGAAATACAGTATCTGTTTCTTTCACATTTTCATCCGGATCATATGGGGATTGCCCAGGAGATTGCAGATCTGGGTATTACAATCGTAGTACTTGATGTGCAGAGAGAATTCATACACAGTTCAGATGCTATTTTTGAAAAAGACAAGAAAAAAAGATTCCGGCCAATTGATGATGAGAAAATACAGATGCTTTCATTGGAGGATAGCAGAGCTTTTTTAGAAAAAGTAGGAATAGCGGGGGAGATCATTTATACGCCCGGACATAGTGATGACAGCATATCCCTGTGGCTGGATGAAGGTATTTTGTTTGTAGGTGATCTGAATCCTCTGTACGAATTGGAACTACACAAGGGAACCCGGATTGGTGAGAGCTGGGAAACATTGCTGAGTCGAAAACCAACCAGGATTTATTACGGACATGCAAAAACCGCAATACGGGATGAATTCATGAAAGAAAAGGAAAACGGGGCGGTAAGCGATAAAAAGTTATACGTTCTTGTGCAAACGATCATGCGTTGCGCCGATAGAGGATTGCCGATTGATAAGATTCAGAAAAAAACAGGTGCCGATCGGATATTTATAGAAGATGTGACCCGGATGTATTTAACACATCAAAATGTAGGCGTTCAGGGAATTCTGGACAGAATTGAAATCAAGAATAAATAGATGGTGTCGATGAATTATCCGGCTGTCTTTTAGAAGAAAAATGAATGATATATTGACATTAAGTAATGACGATGCTGTTCTGACTATATAGTCAGTCTTAGTCAAAAAGGAAACGAGCGATTTGCCAAAGAGTTATTCAGATCAGGAACGTGAATATATCAAGCAGCGCCTGAAAGAAGAAGCCGCTGTCTGCATGGCGCAGTACGGGATTCGGCGCACTACCGTAGATGAACTTGTAAAGCGAGTGAACATTCCGAAGGGGACGTTTTACCTTTTTTATAAGTCCAAGGAATTGCTGTTGTTTGATGTGATCTTGGAGCAGCATGAGATTGTGGATCAGAAATTGTATGAAGCAGTCAGCAGGATTTCCGGTTCAGAGTTCACGGCTGAAAAATTGACGGATGTGATCTTTCAGTTTTTCAAAATGGCAGAGGAAATGCCGGTTTTGAAGCTTTTGAATTCCGATGAGGTAGAGTTGCTGACGCGGAAACTGCCGCCGGAAGTCGTGGCAGAGCATTTCGGGAACGATGCGGATATGATAGAAAAGGTATTTGCCCTACTTCCTGTCAAAGAAGGAATCGACGCGAATGTGTTTAGCGCAGCGTTTCATGCCATCTATTTTGCGACATTGCACAAGACGGAGATTGGCGAACAGCAATATGATCAGGCACTGCGGATGCTCATCTATGGAGTGGTTTCCCAGTTACTCTGAGCAATCTGTGAAAACTGAGAAATTCAGCAGTATCGCATATGGAAGTCGTCCGGTTGGTTGAACCAGCCGGACAAAAAATAAGATTTATTTTGACTAAATAGATTAAAATAGTCAGATAGTACAAGGAGAAAAACTATGATACAAGTCAGAAATCTGTCATTCAGTTACACAAAAAAGCCTTTTATTCAGGACATGACTTTTTCTGTCTCGGAAGGGGAAATCTTCGGATTTTTAGGACCGTCCGGAGCGGGAAAAAGTACTTTGCAGGGAATCATCATGGATTGGTGCCAGTAAAAATCTCTTGTTTATATTGCACAAATAAACACAAGTATTTTTGGGAGTGCTTACACGTTTAACCTTTGCAATCATTTGCCCGGGAGATTACAATAAAAGAAAAACTGCAGTAGACTGGATAGAAAGGAACAGAACATAATGAAAAAAATACTTGTATCCGGATTAGTGAATACAGAGACAACCGTTCCGGTAAAACGGTTTCCGATTGATTATTTCCCAATTGATTATCCGTTTTTTGGTGTGAACACAAGAGTGTCCGGTGTGGCATACAATCTTGCAAAAGCATTCCGATCTTTGGGAGATGACGTGAAGCTGATCACCATGACAGGAACGGATTTTAGTGCGGGCTATGTAAAAAGCAAAATTGAAGAAATCGGCATTTCGACCGAACACATAAAGTGTACCTTAAAAGAAACGCCGAATACAGTTGTGTTATATGATAATGAAGGAAAGCGTCAGATTTACTGTGATCTGAAGGATCTGCAGGACACAGCATATCGTTTTGAAAAAGAAACATACGCAGATTGTGACGTTGTCGTGGCATGCAATACGAATTATAACCGGGATCTGCTAAAAAAAGCGAAGCAGGATGGGAAAATCATTGCCACGGATGTACATGTGCTAAGCGACATTTCAGATGCGTATAACCGGGATTTTATGGCGTATGCGAATCTCTTGTTTCTGAGTGATGAGAACCTGCCGAAGGATGCGCGGGAGTTCCTTTTAGAAATAGAAGAAGCATACAGAAATGATATCATTGTACTGGGCATGGGCAAAAAGGGCGCTTTGATGTATGTCAGACAGGAAGATCTGTTCTACGAACTGCCTGCAGTGAATGTCGGGGAAGTGGTCAATACAGTAGGGGCCGGAGATGCTTTGTTTGGCGCATTTATCCACTACTTTGCAAAGGGGTTATCGCCGATCGAATGCCTGAAGAGGGCAGAAGTGTTTGCTGCTTATAAAATTGGATTTGACGGTGCGTCGGTTGGTTTTGCAGACGAAGAAGCAGTCGAAAAAATGATGACAGAGATGTTGTGATATCGAATGAAAAATGACAGATCATCAACTCAGAAAGACGAGAGAAAAATCGTAAAATTGAAGAAATGAGTTGTCAACAAGAAAAAGGCATATGCGGGAAGCATATGCCTTTTATCTTGAAAGTAGATAAGACTCCCACCTCTATAGGTGGCGAGTAAAGCAAATTCGTCTTGGTGGGAGTCCAATCTCCTTCCAAGATAAAGCCTCCGGCGGATTGCAGAGGTGCGCAGAAGAAGAATGTCATGCAGAGC
>JALEJB010000146.1 GCA_022768825.1 Lachnospiraceae bacterium | reverse complement strand
AAGAATTCCATAAAATCACTTTTGAAAAATACTTTGGATATATTAGATTATTTTGTTTAATGAAAAAATTGCTTTGCATAGATTTTAACACCTACACAAAGCAACTTCAATGGTTTCAAATATTAAATTTTTATAAAATCCTCTCTCCGTCATGCTTTGCATGCCAAGCCCCAAAGGGGCGAGGTAAGATACAGGGTGTTGGACACCTTTTCACCTACAGGCTCCGCATCCACGTTTTTTTCATGAATACCACCATCGTGATGACGAGCCGGACCACTTCCTCAAAGGTTAGAATCGCATAAACCGGTACGACAGACAGCTTCAGAACATATGCGGCGAAAAGCAAAAGCGGCACACCGACGCACCAGGTTCCGATGATATCTATGATCATGATGAGCTTCGTGTTTCCGCCGCTTCGGATGATACCACCACCAAGCACCATGTTTAACACTTTCACCGGTGCATACAAGGCAAATACATACAATAACAGCTTTGCCACATAGCCGACTTTTTCTTGCACCGGATAAAAGCTCACGTAACAGCCGGACAGCAGTATCAGCACAAGAGCCAACACCAGAGAGCTGCACAAACTCAACCACAACAGCTTCTTTGAATCCCGATATGCTGCGTCATAGTCTTTTTTTCCAAGCTGTTTCCCGATCATGACACCTGCCGCAGCAGACAGACCACTGAGTGCTCCGCAAAACATTCCCTGAATTGGCGTAGTCAATGTATAGGCAGCGAGACTGTCTGTTCCCAGATGTCCGTATACTGCGGAGTTGACATTTTGTCCAAGACTCCACAAAAACTCACTGATGAGGATCGGACAGATCATCGCGAAATACTCCCCAAACGTCAGATGCTCCAGATGGATCGAAAACATCATTTTTTTCTGATCCTTTTTCAGACTCCACAAGAAACCGATTCCCATGAGAAGCAGGTTCACAAGCTGGGAGATCACGGTTGCATACCCGGCACCGACCACCCCGAGAGCCGGCAGACCAAGCTTTCCGAAGATCAGCACATAATTCAGAGAGGTATTGACAAGCACTGCCACAAAGCTGGCCGCCAGAGGAAGCGTAGCATACTCGCTGCAGCGAAGCCAGGTCGCGATCACAGTGCTGATCGCCATAGGAAGAAACGTAAAGGATACGATGCGAAGATACGGTGTCCCCTCCAAAATGGTCCGGGCATCCGGTGTATATAATCCCAGGATTGGTCCTGCAAAAAGGAAACTGGTAAAGGTAAATAGTGCTGCCACACAAAGTCCGGACAGCATACTGACTGAAAACCCTCTCCATGCTTCTTTTTCGTCCGCTGCTCCCAAAAACTGCGCGATCAATACGCCTGCTACAGTTGCAATTGCGCCGAGAACAACCGAATAGATCAGACAAAAATTTCCACCCAGCCCCACTGCCGCGATACTGTTTTCTCCCAATTGTCCGATCATCAACTGGTCGATGATCGAAAATGATGACTGCAGCATGCTCTGCAATGTGACCGGAATTGCGATTTTACATACGGTTTTACTAAAATTTTTCATGTCATTCTTCTCCTTCAAAGGTGTCAAACACTGTTCACAATGTTTGACATCTAGGTTGTACTGTCCCGTACGATCAGTCTGACCGGTAACACGATCTTTTGCTCCACTTTTTTTCCATCCCGCATATCCATGAGAAGCGACATCGCCAGCTTCGCGCGGCGGTCAGCATCCTGATGGATTGTCGTCAGTGACGGAATGTGATCCTGACTCATAATGCTGTCATCAAATCCAATGACCGAAAAATCCTGCGGCACGCGGAGTCCTTTATGCTGCATGCAGTGAATAAAATCCAGCGCATAATAATCGGACACTGCGAAGACCGCCGAATAGCTTTTGATCACTTCTAATTGTTCCTCGTAGAAGCGCTGTCTCTCTTCCCGCAATATGGGAATCTGCAGCACCTTGACCTCACCCGGCGCAAATGCATCCCGAAAACCGTCGATACGCTCTGCATCCATGCAGATATAGTTATCCGACAGACACAGTGCCTTTCCAAAGCCACAGGATTTGAAATACACTCCTGCCTGATAGCCGCCACTATAATGATCGATAACCAGATTCACGATCCGATCAGTCTCCTCAAAATAGCCGTCGTAGACAACAAATGAAATTCTCATGTTCTCCCGCAGCTTTTTATATTCCGCTTCGCAAAATCCGATCAGGATCAATCCCTCCATGTTCCACATGGACGCAAATCTGGGGATCTCTTCACAGTGTCTGGTGGTCTTGATCATCATGAAATAGCCGGCATCGTTTACTTCTTTTGAAAGCGCATTCAAAGATGCCATGACAAAACCGTCCTCCAGCACACGTCCCTCGTATTTCGGTCCGTCGTTGATCACTACACCGATGATCTTGGAATTGTTCTGCGCCAGAAGAATTCCCGCCATATTCGGAATATAATTCATCTCCTCTAATTTTTCCTGTACTCGTTTGACAGTCTCATCTGATATTTTCTTTGTCTTTCCATGGATCACATTGGACACCGTCGCGGTACTTACACCCAACGCTTCCGCCACATCTGCAATACTCACTCGTTTCTCTGACATCTTCTGTCCTCCGTAACGTTTTCTTATCTATTATCATAGACACAACCGACGGTAAAATCAAAGGTTAATCGTATAACCTCTTCCAAAATTGCAAGAAAAAATTTGTGAAAATTGCCATAAAAAAGGTGTCAGACACTGTGACAAAACTGTGAATGCTTTCACAATTTCGTCACAGTGTCTGACACCTTTTCATTCATTGCTTATTTTTTACCGGTACCATGACAATAGATACAGGTTTTTTGGATTTTTTTCTTGCCTTTACAGTCACTGCAAAGCCATGTACCTTTTCCACTGCATCTGTCACAGTTTTTTCTCCCTGTTCCATAACAATAGGTACAAGTTGTACTTCGCCCATTCAAACCATCCCATGTTCTACCGTCTCCACCGCATTTCGTACAGCTAAGCCTTCCGGAGCCGCTGCATACGATACAGCTTTTATACCCTCTTCCCGTACACGTCAAACAATGGGATTCCGAATATCCTCTTCCGCTGCATGACGGACATGGATTTTTCGTCACGATCGGTTTACTGCTTGTGGAATCCTTCTTGTCTGAGCCGGAATTTCCCGTACTCTTTTGTGCATCTTTATCATATGCCACCACAAGTCCTTCGAGGGTACACTGATTCCATCCGTATTCCACCACCGCATAATAATAGATCGCCAGTGTGCTGGCTGTTTTATCTACAATCTTTACCTTGAGATCCCTGAATTTATCTAAGCCAATGGTCGATGTACTCCCTCCGTTAATTGTCGGACTGGTCAGATACAAACTGTACAAGCCGCTGGAGCCGGCTGCAGACTGTGACTGAAAATCAGAAAGTGTATAGGTTTTGCCTTTTTTGCAGACACCCTGATTGAGATAGATGATCATGCTGTCCTGCGTCGACTCACCCCATCCCTTGATCTCAAAACGGTTTCTTTGACCTTGTACACTGTAATCGGTTGCCACCGTCATACTTTTTGATGCCGCATCCGATTGCGAAAAAGTAAATCCCACCTCTGACGGATAGCTGACTACCACATAGGAACCGTCGTAACCGCTGTAAGTAAAAAACTGTAGATCTGCCGAGCCATCAGCGGAACCGTCAAACAGTCCCTTTGTAATCGAAGACGAACCGGTGTAGGTAAAGTACCAGAGTGTCGAATCTGACGTCCAACTACTATTAAATTTATAATCCAGCGTAAATCCATATTTCTCCAGATCCGTCACATAGCTGTCAAAAAACGAAAGATCTCCATATGCATCACCTATGAAACTGATCTGATAGCATTGATCTGTGTCATTGTAGGTTTCGTCCCTTGCCACATACTTTCCGTCCGAATAATCCGTAATTGACGGAAGGAAGATGCTGGCTCTGTTTTGCATCACTGAGCGATCCGATTTTTGTGTATAAGTCACAGTTGAATATCCCTTTGCCGCTTTCAAAGTCTTCTTTGTGGAAGTCTTCACACGATAGGTATTCTTGACCGTAACGCTGCAGGTGTAGGTTTTTCCTGCTGCCTTTCCGGTAATCCGGGTTTTCCCTTTGCCCTTAGCTGTCACTTTTCCACTGGATGAGACAGTCGCAACTGATTTGTTGGTGCTGCCCCAGGTTACTTTCTTGTTCGCTCCCACCAGCTGCAGCTTTAAGGTCTCACCGAGATACAAGGTAGCAGTCTTCTTGTTGATTGAAGCAGCCACCACTTTCTGTGACAATCCCAGCCAGGAATCCGTATTCCCCATCTCCGATGTCACCACTCCAGATGTCAATAACAAAGCACAAACTACCAAAACACTGATAAACTTTTGTTGAATTCTTCTCATGTTTCCACTCCTCCTAACTATATTTGCGAAACTTTTATCACCCGCTCAATTTCATTGTCAACACGACGCCAGAGATCTCAAAATCTCACTTTATTTAACATATGATAGCACAAAACATTTGTGTTTAGGTATGCAGCCTGCATCATAACACAGAGCAACATAAAAACTGTCCGGCACCGTGAATCCAAATCAACAATGCCCAACAATATCTCAGATCATCTCTAATCGATATATTTCTGAGCCATCTTCGCAAAAGCTTCCGCATTTTTTTCATACCAATGGTCAAAATCCATACCGGTTTCCGCTACTGTCTGTCCGACTTCCACGAAAAATTTCGGAATATCCTCATCGAGTATTGCACCCAGCTCTCTGCCGAGGCTCTCACTTCCCTGCAATTCGCATCCGTCCACATTCAGTACAAATGCAGATGCCGGTTTGCCGTCTACCTTTTTCATACCGCCACGAAAACCGATCGGGCTGGTCTGATGCGTGCCACAGGACGACGGACAACCGGAAATATGAATCTTTGGCAGCGCATTTGCCGGAATCCCGGCAGCTCGTACTGCCTCCACGCAGGCACGCAGCAGTGCCTGTGAATCCCGCACGCCCACCTGACAGGTCGACGCTCCGATACAGCTGACACTGGCCTCAAAGCTTGACTTTGCATTGTCATCATCGATGACTGCAATGACACGCTCTGCCTCTGTCCCGGTCAGATTGATGATATAAGCCGTCTCATCCGGTGCGAGTCGAAGCTCAGCATCCGGAATATCCTGAATCAGATCGCACAGCGAAAGAAATACTTCCTTGTCCGGCTGACCACCGATCGGATGATAAGCCACGGCATACAAACCATCCTGCTTTTGCGGGATAA
>JALEJB010000123.1 GCA_022768825.1 Lachnospiraceae bacterium | reverse complement strand
ATGCCCGCTAAAAATTGTACGGTGTGCGGCGTTGAATATGTCACGGGCTCTGGTGCATCAAGGTATTGTCCTGCTTGTGCCAAGAAGATACGGAGGGAGAAATCAAACGAGAGCAAACGCAGGAGCAGAGAACAGAAAAGGATAGCATGTATGAACTGTCCGCAAAAAATGACCGACTGATCTGGAACAGAGAGAAGGACGCATCAATCGGTACATGTGTCATGCAATCAGACAGAATGTAGCCGCAAACGAGAGTGCTTTTGAGTGGTCAAAGAAGTTTGCACAGACCAGACGAAAGTATGGGCGAGGAACATCGGAGCTGATTCCGTATTGGTGCTTGCCGGATGACTATCCGTTTAAGTATCAGATTGAGCGCATTGTGCCGATGTATCCTTTTAGTCAGGACAAAATGAAATATGATAGGTTGATCAACGTTCTGGCTTTATATCGTTTGACACTTGGACAACCCAGACAGGAGGAATTGATTGCGATACTTCAGCGAGAAGATCTGACCAAGGAGAAGATGGAGGAGTTGTTTTTTGATCTGTCGCCTTACAGCAGGGATAAGAAGAAAATAGAATGACCATTATAAATAATTATGATCAATTTACATATACAAAAGTAAATGTTCCCATTACATTAAAAATATGTCCTTCCGATCATGATGGATCGGATTATTATGTTGATGTTCATTGCGATATGTATGCGCAGGAATGTTGCTATATCGGTGAACAGTTTATTGAAAAAATGCAGGTTCAGAGGATAAGAAACTCTCAGGTTCAATCGGAAGTGGTGGAACCACAATGGTTGGTAGAATTAATAATTCGGGGTGGAAAAACGGAAGAAGAGGTTATTCACATTGTTGAATCTTTTTGTGAGATATTATCCTTTCATTTTGCCCTAAAGGATAACTGTATTCAAAACAGCGGGTTTATTGGGTTTACTTTTTGTCATATGGATATTCGGCGTAGTTATGCAACGGATGATGGGATTTTCGGTGATGAAGATTCAGTGCGTAGCGGAAGCGTTTCGCAGCAGAGTTTAACAGTAATTCAAAACAATATTTTCGAACTTCCTAAAACTACAAATTTGCAATCAGAGTTACTTGAAAAATTGAGCAGGGCATTTATGACTGCATTAAAAAGTAAAGACATGACTTCGCGATATTTATTGTTATATTATATGTTCGAGATAATATACGGGACAGATGAATATCAAACGATTAAAAATGTGTACGAGCGAGAATGTGTGTCAAAAGGTCAAAAGAAAAATGGTGCAACAAAGAAAAGTGAGGTACTGTTGCGCTATTTACAAGAGAGAGGCCTATTTGAATACGATTCGTTTGGAAACAAGGTTACTTTGACTGTTGAAACACTTAATCATATAATTGTAACCAGAAATGATTTAACACATCGAGCTGATATGTCTAATGTTTCAAATATAATGTATCATCATATGATACCTATTTTGCAGCAGATATTGGCATTATTATAAAAAATAATGAATCTAATATGGAGAAATACGGAGTACACATTTTATGAAGAATCAATACTTTGGCGATGTCGGTGATTACGGAAAATATGCAATGCTTCGATATCTTGCCAATGACGGAATAAAGATTGCGGTCAATTGGTATCTCACGCCGGATGATGACTCGAACGATGGTAAGTTTACAACATATCTTGAAAAAGGAGATATGTCGTCCTATGATAAGCCACTATTTGAACTGTTGAAAGAGATGGTTGCAAAGGATGAAAGAAGCATAGAAGCATTTGAAAAGGCGGATGTGATAAAAGATGCGGTTTATTATAGTGAAACGCTGTCAGAATCCAAGGATCAGAGAAAAGAATGGCACCAAAATGGATTGAAGGCATGTGCTGATGCCGAACTTGTATTTCTTGACCCGGATAATGGATTGACAGAAAGCAAAGCACTGAAAGGATCAAACAAGTTTTGTTTTCCGGAAGAGATCGCGGACTATTACCATGAAGGACAGAACGTTGTTTATTACTGTCAAAAGGCGAGAAGAACATATGACCAGTGGGAAGCCGCAAAAGGTTTGATGCAGAAGTACTTGCCGGATTGTAAGATAGTTGTTATTACATACCATAAGGGAACGCAGAGATCCTATATATTTGTTTTGCATCAAGAAGATTACAGGAGATATGCAACGCTGATGTCGCAGTTCTGCAGAAAGTGGTTTCGCATATTTACGGAGGAGACTTGTGGTAACGGTGCGATTTTCGGAGAAACAACGGGGGAGAAATTTCACGTTGTAAATAGCGAGGGTGTAGAACTTACGATCGAAGAGATGGCGAATGGTACTGTTAATCTGAAAAGTTCCGATAGGCCGCATGAGATGATGTGCATTAGCATTGATTACTTTATGGATAGATTGAAGTGAAAAGTCGGAGCGTGGAAGTGTTGAGTGGAAGAAACGAGGTACATATAAATGCATCTATGAAAGACTGTCTGAGGTGACATTACAAAAATAACAGATGTTCAGGCAATCGTGAACGTAGCAAATAGTTCTCTTTTTGGCGGCAGCAGTCGACTTTTATAGAGGACTCATGGAATAAAGCCTGTAAAATAGATAGGGAAGGAAAGGAACGAATGGTAAGAAAGATCATGCGAGATCCTCTGTTTCTTGCACAGAAGTCAGTGGATGCAACAGAAGCAGATAAGCAGGTTGTAGTTGACTTGCTTGATACGCTTAGAGCAAATTCAGAACACTGCGTTGGTATGGC
>JALEJB010000120.1 GCA_022768825.1 Lachnospiraceae bacterium | reverse complement strand
GGCATATCTGAGTCACTACCCATAACGATTCCTACTGTTGCCATAATAATAATCTCCTTTCGTATCCGTCAGACTTTTTGTCTGACACTTCGTATTCTATTTATTGTAATGGTTCATTTAATTGTTCGGTTCCTTCTACGACAAACTTACCGTCCTCGATGATCGGATATCTGCTTCCGTCCGCCGCAACTGCCGTGATACTGCCCAGCTCATCAAAGGGTATCGTGATATCTGTGTGGCAGTTGACATACGCTTTTGAAGGATCGGTTTTGCGAAGCAATGACACCGAATTGTCTCTGGCGATGATCTCTTTGCCGTCCGGATTGTAGACCGGTGTATCCTCTGCGTGTGAATAACAGGTATCCCCCACTGCAAAATGCGGTCCGGTTTTCTCTGCGATCAGAATCGGCAGTCTGTCTTCAATCTGAAAATCTTTTGCCATGCGGTATGCCGTGGTATTCGTTCCGATGGCAAACTCACCAAGCGGAAGTGTGTCATGATGCTTTAACAGATTTTCGTGAATAAACTTTTTATTTTCTTCTTCGCTGTCAAAATTATCACAGGTGTAATCTGTCACTTTTCCATCCTGGAAAGTGAGGGAAAGATTCGTGTATTTCAGGTCATTCAAATATACTTTTGTCACATGGAGCCGCCCGTTTGTACCTTCCAGAACCGGCGAGGTAAAGACTTCTCCAACCGGTATATTGACGTCTGCCACACAGTTTTCAAAGGCTGTCTGCTTCGCCGGATCCCTCAGCGGATGGATCTTCACCCGGATATCCGTCTGATTTTCTCCTTTTCCAAGGACGTGCACATAATCCGCTTTGTCCAACACATCAATGAGCTTCTGCTGCATATCGCGATAGAGCATGTAATCCAGTGTATTGATCTCCACCGTCTTTGCAAAAATCGCGTCATATTGCATTCCGATCGCAAAGGACGGATAGGCAATGATCGTGAAGCTTCGCTCCTCGCCCTTGATATATTGGTTTGTGATCTGACCGGCCTGATTTGCATTGTACACGTTCAATTCCTGCTGCGCCTTACTGTAGCTTAGGCATTCACTTTTTGCAGCCGGCGCGAAAGGCTCCTCGCCAAACACTTCGATCACTGCCGGTCCGGCGTAAACAGCTGCCAGCTCCTTATACGCTTCGTAAGAGGTGCGCAGCACTTCCAGTCTTCGCTCCACAAATGCCTTATCCAGATACATCGCCCGGTCTGATTTATGATCGTAATCAAACTGACGGTTCGGCGATGTGGAATACGCACCTTTCACTCCATTGCCCCGATTTGTCATGGAATTGATGCTGTTTCGTGATATGATCGGACGAAGCCCCATCTTTTCAAAATTGCGGATAGCTGCCCGTACCATTCGCTCATAACCGATCGGATATCGGATATCTACCGTTTTTTTCTTCGACAGATCCTTTCCGGTCACCTCAAAACCAATGCGGTAGCCTTCGGTATAGGTATCTGCCATCGACTGGATCTGCTCCGGTGTCATAGCATTGAGCGTTTTTGCCGCCGCCACTTCATTACAACCAATATATTCCCCATATTGATACAGATAGCGCAGGTCGGTTAAGTCCGATTCCATCACGATTTCGGTAAAGAAATCCAGTGACGGATCAACCATGTCCCTGACAGACTGTTCCACAAACACTTCACTGTAATCATGAAAGAACCAGTAGATGATCTGACGGACCTCTTTTTCGTCTGCCCCGCTTTCATCTTCAAAACAATTATAGATCTCTACAAATAACTCGCAGAGGATCGTGATGTCGCTTTTTCTCCCTTCAAATGCATAGGCATAGGCACTGCGAAGCTCCGTATATAAAAAGCAGAGCATCTGTCCAAATGGTTCCCCCAAATGCGAAGCTGTATAGGTCGGATTTGCAAAACTCGCTCCATAATTTTCAGGCAGCAGCTCCATATACATATTGTTATTCCATATCTTACATTCATTTAACGATCGCAAGGCCAACTTTTGCTCCAGCGATCTTTGCAAAATTTCATCGGCAAACCGCAATACTCCTGCTGCCCGGCGAAAATAATGATCGTATTTTTTTTCAACATCCGGTTTATTCCGGATCTGCTCGATCCGTTCCATGACCAGCTCATATCGCTCACTGACAGCCTCGTTTGCCTCCCGATATGCTTCCCTATAACTCATCTTCCAGTCTCCTTCCCGCTTCTAATTTCATGAGTTCAAGAACGCCTCTGCGTTCTTGCTGCGGAATGCGCGTCTGCTTTGCAGACAGCTTCAACTGCGCATTCCTGCAATCCGCCGGAGGCTTTATCCCAGTCAAAGATTGTACTCTCACTGAGACGAATTTGTGTTACTCACCACTTATAGAAGTGGGAGTCTTATCTGACTGAGATAAACAGATACCAACCCAGTCCGTATACCAGCAGCCACAACAAAAGCAGCAACAAGGCAAGTCCTACCGCCAATCTGGGTGTACCCGGAAATACATCTTCTTCTTTGGTGGAACGGTACGCGCGCACCAACGACACGATCTGCAGGATCATTGCCAGCATACCAAACGCTCCCAGACGATTTCCGGATCGATCCCCATACTGATAGGCATATGCGATACCATAGATCAGCCACACCGCGCTAAAGCAGGACAGTGCAATGGAAATCCTTGCCTGAACCGATTTTCTCTTATCTGTAAATTTTACACCACGTTTTTTCCGTATCAATGTCTATCCTCTCCGTTTTGATCCCGTTGCTTCACATACCGATGAAACAAGAAGAAACAAAAATATCCAAGTATGACTCCTGCCGTATTTAACAGCACATCATCCACATCAAAGCTTCCCACCTTGCTGAAAAGCTGAATCACTTCTATCAGGAGCGAAAACTCAAATCCCAATAAAACTGTCTTTCCAAAAAAACGCATCTTATGCATGAGCAATGGAAGGAAAAATCCAAATGGCATAAATGCGATCACGTTTCCCGCCAGATTCAGTGCAACAGCCCGAAATCCCAAAGTATGTCTGTACGTCAGGAAACGTCTGATCTCATGAAACAGGACCAGATTGTACTGATAGCTGTGATCAAACACCCTTCCGGTTGCTTCTGCGAAAAACAAAAAGTATTCCAGCATCCAAAGATATACCAGAAAAAGAATCCAAAACAGAACTCTTACGCCTTTTCTTTTTTTTCCGTCCATGAACGATTATACTTCCTTTGCTCCGTACTGCTTATAGTATTCATCAATACGTGCTTTTAATTCGTCGTCAATCAAAATCTGCCCCTGATATGGCTGATTATAGAGCACCTCAACCACCTCTTTCATGGATACGATCGCCTTTGCCTCAAACCCGTACTTCTCATGGATCTCATCCAGTGCGCTGACTTTTCCTCCAAGTCCGACCTCTCCGCGATTTAACGATACCATCAGTCCCTTGATCGTGATATCACCCTGTGCCATCAAAATCGGATATGTCTCCTCGATGGATTTACCGGACGTGGTCACATCCTCGATCATCACCACGCGATCCCCATCCTTAATCTTACTGCCCAGCAAAATTCCGGTATCCCCGTGGTCTTTGACCTCTTTGCGGTTCGAGCAGTAACGGATTTCTTTTCCGTACAGCTTTGCATAGGCAATGGTCGTCGCTACTGAAAGCGGAATTCCCTTATACGCAGGTCCGAACAACACATCAAAATCATCTCCAAAATTGTCATGAATCGCTTTCGCGTAATACTCTCCCAGCTTCATCAGCTGTGTTCCGGTCACATACGCTCCCGCATTCATAAAAAACGGAGACTTCCGTCCACTCTTCAACGTAAAATCTCCAAATTTCAATACCTGACTATCCACCATAAACTGAATAAACTCGCTCTTGTAGCTTTCCATTTTTCATATCCTCCTGATTCTAAACGGCATCTGCCTGTTTTTTCTCACTATCCATTGCATTTTATCACAAAACAAAGGGGCTATCAAGTAAGACAGCCCCTTTTTCGTATCACATTTTCCAGCAAAAATCATGCCAATAACGTTAGATTCCGAACATTCCCAAAACACCGATACTTCCCAGCATCATGATGACACCGGCAAGTAACACGCCAAGCATCACCGCGATCACACTGGATTTAAAATCCATATCCAAAATGCTGGCAGCCAGTGTTCCCGTCCAGGCACCGGTTCCCGGAACCGGAATGCCGACAAAAAGCAGCAGTGCCAGAAACAGTCCTCTGCCGGCTTTTGCCTGCAGCTTTTCTCCTCCATGATGCCCCTTCTCGAGACACCAGCTAAAAAATCCTCCGATGATCGGTTTATCCTTCCCCCATTCCAACACCTTTCTCGCAAAGAAAAAGATAAAGGGAACCGGAAGCATATTTCCGATGATACACAGAAAATAAGACGGAATGATCGGAAGATTCATTCCCTGTGAGATCGGGATGGCACCTCTCAGTTCAATCAACGGAACCATGGATACAAAAAAACAAATCAAATATTTTTTTAACATAATAACCTCATTTTTATTTCTTTGATAAATACTCTCTTAAAAACGCAATCAATGCATCCATCTGTTCATCTGTTCCGATCGTAACCCGCAGATAATTATCGATACGCGGTTTTTCAAAATAGCGCACATAGATATTTCGCTCACGCAGCGCAAGGAACAGTTCCTTGGCCGGCACATCCGGATGACTGATAAATAAAAAGTTACTCTTGGAATCCGGCATCGTGAACCCAAGTTTTTCCAACTCAGCTTTCGTACGCTCTCTGGTCGCCGTAATCTTCTTTAACGTACTCTGAAAATATTCCTCATCCTCAACAGCCGCTGTTCCAAGCACGATGGACAACTGATCGATGGTATAGGAATTGAACGAATACTTGACATCATTCAGATAACGGATCAGCTTCTCGTTTCCGAAAGCATATCCCAGTCTCGCTCCTGCCATGGATCTGGATTTTGAAAAGGTCTGTACCACTAACAGATTGTCGTATTTCTCGATCAACGGAAGCGCACTCTCTCCCCCAAAATCAACATATGCTTCATCCACGATCACAATGACATCCGGATTGTGTCTTATGATATCCTCGATATCCTCAAGTGCCTGCAGGGCTCCGGTTGGCGCATTCGGATTCGGAAAGATCACGCCGCCGTTTTCTCCGTAATAGTCTTCTTTGCGGATGCGCAAATTCTCATCCAGCGCCTTTGTCTCGTAGGGAATCCGAAATACATCTGCCCACACATCATAAAAGCTGTAGGTGATGTCCGGAAACAGGATCGGCTTTTTGGAATTGAAAAACGTCATAAAACACATGGCCAGTACATCATCACTTCCGACTCCGACAAAGGTCTGTTCCGGCTTCACTCCATAGCGGTCCGCCAATGCATGTACGAGCATCGAAATCTTCGGGTCCGGATACAGGCGGAGCCGATCCGGATCAAAGGTGCGCAATGCCTCGATCACCTTCGGCGATGGCGCGTACGGATTCTCGTTGGTATTTAGCTTGATCATATTTGGATCGTTTGGCTGTTCTCCCGGTGTGTAAGGAACAACCTTTCTGATATTTTCTTCCCAGTTACTCATATTCTTCCTCTTTTTTGCTTGATTTATTTCATTCATGCCTCGGAGACAGTGAAAATTCTGCCGCCAGTTTTTCAAATGCCGGAAGCGAATTTTGGATCTTCTCATAAGAGACACAGTACGCAATCCGCACATAGCCCGGACATGCAAAAGCGGAACCCTTTACAAATAAAATATGGTGCTTTTTGGCTGCCTGTACAAACGCTTCCTCGTCCTCTACCGGTGATTTTACCCACAGATAAAAGGCTCCCTGAGGCTTGATGCAGGTAAATCCCATATTGGTGAGCGAATTGTATAATAGTTCTCTGTTCTTATCGTAATACGCCACATCTGTCTGCTCATCCAGACAGGCTGCCACAGCCTTCTGGATCAGGGACGGCGCATTGACAAAGCCCAGCGTACGGTTGGAAATCTCGATTCCGGTCAGCACATCCGCAGAATCTGTCACTTCATTCGGAACTACCACATATCCGATCCGTTCGCCCGGAAGCGAAAGCGACTTGCTGAACGAATAGCCGACGATCGTATTGTGATAAAACTTTGTCAGGAATCGAACCGGATTTCCATCATAAACCAGTTCACGATACGGCTCATCCGAGATAAGATAGATCTCATGTCCGTATTCCTGTTCCTTTTTCTCCAGAATCTGTGCCATCTCTGTCATCGTCTCATCACTGTAGATGACACCGGTGGGATTGTTCGGTGTATTGATGATGACCGCCTTGGTCTTCTTAGAAATCTTCGCCTCAAAATCTATCAGATCCGGTTGGAAATTCTCCAGATTCGGTGCCACCTCTATGATCGTACCTCCAAAATTCGCCGCATATCCTCTGTACTCTCCGAAATAGGGTGCAAATGCGATCACCTCATCCCCCGGATCCAGAAATGTCTTTAAAATGATATTTAAGCCGCCTGCAGCTCCGACCGTCATCACGATATTGTGAAAATCAAAATCGGTTCCGAACCGTTTATTTAAATTGTCTGCCACTGCCTGTCTGACATCTTCATATCCGGCATTCGCCATATAACCGTGCAGTTCCATGGAATCTAATTCATCCACCGCGTCCTTGATCGCCTGATTGACTCTGGCCGGTGCCGGTGTCGCCGGATTACCCAGGCTGAAATCGTATACATTTTCTGCCCCGATTTTGGCAGCCATCTCTTTTCCTTCCATAAACATTGCCCGGATGACCGAGTTGCCCTTGAGCGCATTTTGTATATTTTTTGAAAGCATATTGTCACTCCTTTTCTTCTTTCATACCCTTTCACATTACTACATGACAGTAAAAAAGTAAAGCTATCCGTCAGTCGTACTGTCGAATAGCTTTTTGAAATTCATGATTTGATTTCTTTTATATTTTAGATCTCAACGATCCAGCCTTCCGGAGCTTCGATACGGCCCATCTGGATACCGGTCAGTGTATCATACAATTTTCTGGTCACCGGACCCATATCATCCATTCCGCTTGGGAAGCAGATCTCTTTGCCGTGGTCGACGATCTTTCCTACCGGTGAGATCACTGCTGCGGTTCCGCAAAGTCCGCACTCAGCAAATTCTCCAATCTCATCCAAGCGAACCTGACGGTGCTCTACTTCCATTCCTAAGTACTTCTCTGCTACCACCATCAGAGAGCGACGGGTGATAGACGGTAAGATACTGTCTGACTTCGGAGTCACAAGCTTACCATCCTTGGTAATGAAAATGAAGTTTGCTCCACCGGTCTCCTCTACATAGGTACGGGTTGCAGCATCCAGATACATATTTTCATCATATCCCTGCTCATGCGCATCTACGATCTGATATAAGCTCATCGCATAGTTCAATCCTGCTTTGATATGTCCGGTTCCATGAGGTGCTGCACGGTCATAATCGCAGACACGAATGGTGATCGGTTTTGCGCCACCCTTGAAGTAAGGTCCAACCGGTGTACAGAAAATACGGAACTGATATTCATCAGCCGGTTTTACACCGATAACTGCAGAGCTACCGAACATATACGGACGGATGTAAAGTGTTGCTCCTGATCCGTATGGCGGTACATATGCTTCATTTGCTTTGACCACTGCTTTTACAGCTTCTACAAACTTGTCTTCCGGAAAAACAGGCATTTCCAGACGCTTGCAGGAATCTGACATACGGCTTGCATTTAAGTCTGGGCGGAAACATACGGTTCTGCCATCCTCTGTTGTATATGCTTTCAAGCCCTCAAAACAGGTCTGTGCATACTGAAGTACGCCGGCACACTCAGTCAGAGTGATCGTCGCGTCCTCGGTCAAAACGCCATCATCCCAGGCACCATCTTTGTAATTTGCAACAAAACGTTTATCCGTTACCTGATAGCCAAATCCAAGGTTTGACCAGTCGATGTTTTTTTTCTCCATGATCTATTTCCTCTTTTCTTCCTATTGTTTTTCACTTTACGAATAACTTTACTCCTCTAAAATATTGATGTCAAGTTTTGTATACAGATAAAATTATTTCCAAATAATCGAAACTAGTTTTTTTTCAGATACATGCACCGCATCTCATAGATGATCTGCTGGCGCAGATCATAGGGCCACGGTAGTATCTGTTCTTCCACCAGCGTGCACTCGCCCGCTTTTACCCGCTCATCCAGATCCATCAATGCCTGATAGCTTCCCTGAATCTGTCCGGGTGTACCCACTCTGGATTTCTCACTGGCAACGAAGACGCCGTATTTCGCTGCCCGAAACAGATTCTCATTCAGCTGTTTCTGAAGCTTATCATTTTCTTCACTGATGCGGTTAAAGATCGTCTCTTCCCGCTGATCCAGCACCTTCATGTATGCCTCCCAGATCCATGGAAGCATATGATTGATCTGGCTGTGTACACCGGCGATTGCCACATAGCTTGCCTGCACAGGAAACTCACTGGATCTTCGCTTAGAAGCATTCCGGTACAGATTGTCAACAAAATGGATTGCGATATCCGCAAGCTCCTTGATCTCCGTCAGTTTTCCCCTGTGATTGATGATCGCCTGCATCTCCTGGCAAAATTCCTGATACTCACTGGGCGTGATCTTCAGCAAGTCTCCTTCGTAGGTCATAATCCGGCCCAGCTGCTCTTTTGGCAGACGCTGCAATGCCTGATTCATGGACTGTATATCCGAATCCATCAGATGGATCTGACGAAAATGCTCTAACAGTCTTGGCAGATCATAGTCATTGCAGGCTCCCGCCCCGATAATGAGAAGAGACTCCTCCTCAAAAGAAATATGGCGAAGTATCATATCCGTCCATTTTTTGCGATAATCCGCCCAATCTTCGTATGCGCGTGGCATCTCATGACGCTTTTCCAGCACATCATATATCGTCATACTACTCTCCTACCGTTTCCATATATTTTTTCGATGTTTGCGAAACTCCATTCATGAATCGTTTTGGGGTCAGGGCTTTGCTGCGCGAAGTCTTGCAATCTCTTCCTTATAAGGCGGTGTCACATCCTTTGGGTTATCCGGATTCTTATACCATGGTGTCTCTAAGATCTTCGGTACATCCATAAAGTCCGGATGCCATACAATCTGGCAGAGTGCATCAAAGCCGATCTCACCTGCTCCGAGATTCTCATGGCGATCCTTGCGTGCTCCACGAATGTTTTTGGAATCGTTGATATGAAATACCGCAATCTCTTTCTTGCCGAGCACTTTGTCAAACTGATTGATCACTCCATCAAAATCATTCACGATATCATAACCGCTGTCATGGGTATGACAGGTGTCAAAGCAGACCCGAAGCTTCTCGTTCAGTACCACTCCGTCATAGATCCTCGCCAGTTCCTCAAAGCTTCTTCCGATCTCGGAGCCCTTGCCAGCCATCGTCTCCAGTGCAATGACGCAGTCTAAGTCTTTTGTGAGCACTTCGTTCAAGCCCTTGATGATCTGGGCAGTTCCCACATCCACACCGGCATCCACGTGAGAACCCGGATGCAGTACCAGCACATGACTTCCCATTGCGATCGTTCGTTCCAGCTCTGTGCGAAGAAAATTCACCGCCAGCTCGTAGATATCCGGTTTTACGGTATTCGCCAGATTGATGATATACGGCGCATGGACGATAAACTCTTCAATCCCGTGAGCTCTCATCAGCTCCCATGCGGCCGGAATATTCAATTCACTGATCTCTTTTCTTCTGGTATTCTGCGGTGCGCCCGTGTAAACCATAAAAGTATTGGCATCGTAGCTGACCGCCTCTTTTACTGAATTTAAAAACATGTCCTTACCGGACATTCCAACATGTGATCCTATTTTTAGCATCGTTTTTTCCTATCTGTTTCTATCTATGTCTCTATCTAAATCTACATCTGAATCTGTCTATAGCAGACATCAATAATCGACCTTTTCCATGCAAAGTCCCTGAGCCGGTGCCGTGGGTCCTGCCGCCTTGCGATCTCTGGCATCCAGAATACGTATCATATCCTCCGGTTCCATGCGTCCTGCGCCAACCTCAAGCAAAGTGCCAACTAAAATCCGCACCATATGCTGCAAAAAGCCTGTCCCATGAAAGGTAAAATAAATCTGATTTTTGCTTCTCTTGATCGTAATCATATCCACGTTTCGAACCGTGGATTTCTTCATTTTCGGATTGCCGCAGAAGCTCTTGAAATCATGCTCTCCCTGCAGATACACCGCTGCCTTCTGCATCCTCTCTACATCCGGCATGAAATCCAGCTTTGTCACAAAACGACGGTTGAACACCGGTTTTCCTTCTCCTACATAACAGGTATAGGAATATGTCTTTCCAACCGCCTTGTATCTCGCATGAAAGCGCTCCGATGCCTCACGTACCTCGACAACGCCGATATCATCCGGCAGGTAACGGTTCATGTATGCTTTGATCTCCTCGCAGGACATACGGGTATCCAGCCGGACAGACGCAACCATTGCTTTGGCATGTACACCCGCATCGGTCCGACCGGCACCGATCACTTCCGGCACGGTCTGACTCTCACACATGCGCATCAGCACCGTCTCCAGCTTTCCCTGAACCGTATCCTTGTCCGGCTGATGTTCCCAGCCATAATATCTACTTCCCTCATATGCGATCACTAGCTTATAATTTTTCATCAGCACCGAACCTCATTTTGATCTTCGTCCTTTAAGTATTGCTCGAATTGATCCTTTGGGAGCGGTCTGGAATAATAAAATCCCTGTATAAAATCACCGCCAAGGGACGTGATACGTGCCACCTGTTCCGCAGTCTCCACACCCTCTGCCACGGTTTTGAGCTTCATCATTTTTGCAAGCTGCATGGAAAATTCCAGCACACTCTTGTCCGAAGTCGGATCGTCATTTCGAATGATGCTCATATCCAGCTTCATGACATCCAGTTCCAGTTCACTGAGCGCAGACATGGAAGAATAACCGGCACCAAAGTCATCCAATTCCACAACAAATCCGCTGTCGTGGAATTTCTTGATCGTCTGCGCGATCTGCTGCGGATTGTCCGAATAAGAGGACTCCGTCAGCTCAATGTGGAAAAAGGAATGATCGATCCCGTAACGGTCGACGATGGCGATCACTTTTTCCACCAGATCCTCCACTTCAAAATCACGTCTGGAGACATTCACGGAAATCGGAACCATCCGCATGCCATTATCCTTCCACTCCTTTAAGGCAAGACATACTTCTTCCCACACATAAAAGTCCAGCTTTGTGATAAATCCATTCTGTTCAAACAACGGCACAAACACACCCGGATTCATAAAGCCCAACGTCGGGTGGATCCATCGGATCAATGCCTCGGCACCACTGGTTTTTTGGCCACGCAGATCATATTTCGGCTGATAATAGACCACAAACTGATGCTCCTTAAGCGCACTCTCCGCATTTTCCGCAACCTGTCTCTGCCTTAAGAGATCCTCTCTCATCACATCATCATATTCTGCCAGATATACCCCATAGGTATCCTTGATCTTCTGCAATGCAAGCAGTGCCCGGTCATACATGCCCTGAACCGGAAGCGAAGAACCTTTTCGGATATGATAGATGCCGTGTCTGATCACGACATTCGGAACCGGAAAATCAAATCCCACATCCGGTTTTTGGGAAATCTCCCTGATGATATCCAGTGCGGATTCCTTCACCAATGCAGCCAGCTTGTCACCCTCAATGCGTCCGCCGAGGATGAAATCTTCCATTTCACCGCCGCCGGATGACTGCATGATCAGAATCTCATTTCCCATGTCAATTCCATATTTCTCATTGATGATCTTGAGCCCGTCAATATCGGTAACCCACATCAGATAATCTCCATCCGGATTTTCCTTCAGATATTTTTCTACCCGGCGATAGAAAAATTCTTTTGCGTATAAGCCGGTCAGGGAATCACGCTCCAACGTATTCAGCATATTCGTGGATTCCTGTAAATGGATCAGCGACTGCACGCGATTTGATACGATTTTTTCATGATAGGGCTTGAGAAAGACGTCTGTTGCTCCCGTGTCAATACAGACAGTCTCGATCTCATCCCTGTGCTTAGCGTCCCAGATACCTGTTTCGATGGAAGCTACAACCGGAATATTCTGATACAGCCGGATCTGCTTCATCTGTCTGATCAGCTCATAGCCGTCCATCACCGGCATGCGAAGGCTCGTGATCACGAGCGCGATCTCCCGATAGCTGTGCTCAAGGATCTCCAATGCCTCCTTTCCGTTGCGGGCGGTAAACACCTCATATTTGCCGGATAAAATTTCTCTCAGTGCATCCAACTGCTTCTGATCATTGTCGACGATCAGAAGCTTATTATCAGACTTATAAAACTTGAAACGGATATTATGGATGGAACTCACATCCGCAAATCCCAGAACGGCTTTATGCAATTCACCGATCCCTTCCATATTCGCGATCTTGAAACGATAGACATATTCTCTGCCGTTTCTCTCTAGACGGTACTCATGCGTGAAGGACCGCGCATGCTTTAATTGCTCTTTTAAATACTCATATTTCATGACCATGTGCATCTCTTCACGGTCCTGTTCCAATACAACACGATCGATATAGCTGTTCACCGCCGCAGCATAAGTCGGTCCTGATCGGAAAAATTTGCCAAATTGCTTTTCGATTGTCGCATTCAACCGAAATGGTTTGATGGTATCCTGATCAAAATCCACATAATAAATCGCCTCATAATTCTCGCTCAGACCCCTCAGCAGATCGTCAAACCGCACATAATCCTCGCGCATTTTGGCACCGACCTTTTGCAGAAAAATATAGATGCTCTGATGATCATTTGCATAATCCTCCGCAGCAAGGATCATCATATGCACAGGATGCAGTTCCTCCCCGACAAGGTAGCGAAAATCCATCTCAAAGGGTTCGCTTCCCCCATATCTTCTCATAAATTCCGACACAAAATCCACATTCACATACTCGCAGAAATCCGCGACATCCTCATGAAAGACATTGCCGGTTCTGACATAAGATTCCCACAGGGCGCGAAAACCATGTTCCATGTCAAGATGGCACTCGCCGGTCAGATCCGGTTCGCCGTCAAAGCTTACAAATTCGAAAGTATCATCGGTCATATTGGCTTTGATGATTTTATAGTGTTTTTTTTCTAATGCTGCGAAAGCAGCTTGTTCGATCCCATTCATAAATTTACCCCTAAAACATATATAGCTCATTATACTCTCAATTTGTATTTTTTCAAGAACGTTCCTTTAATGTGCGCAGATAATTCTTCTGTTCGTCTGTGATCCGGTAGCTTTCTACCGCTTTCTGAATCGTCTTATTATGTACCCAGGGATCCAGACGGTGCTCCTGTATATAAGGGATCGCCGCATCCCACTGTTTTGCCAGAGCAGTTGCCAGAAACCATGCGATCATCATGTTCACATAATATTCTTCACTTCTGATCTTGGCCGCAAGTTCTAAATATTCCGGTTGAAAATCCTCATCCAGAAAGTGTGTCATCAACATCTCCAACCCGAACCGGCAGGTGTATGTATGCTTCGAGCGAGACCACTCATCAATTTTGTCCAACAGCTTGTCCTTATTCTTTTTAAAAATTTTCGGCGACATGATATCACATACCGCCCAGTTGTCCACATAAGGCAAAAACGCATCCACGAGACTGACACAGCGCTCATAATCCTTTATCTCTGAGAGGATCAGACCGTGCAGCATATTTTCATCATAATAGGTATGCGGCAGCTCCCGCAAAAATTCTTCATAGCCTGCTTCCCGGATACATTGTCTGGCAAATTTTCTCAGCACGGGCACACGCACACCGATCACAGACTCCGGATCGACAGTCGGTATCAGCTTCGCCTGAAATGCCGCATAGGTTTCATCTTTGAATTCAAATAATTTCTGTTGTATCATCTTCTCTTCCCCTCCAAGTGAATATTTTGTATTGACGATTCAATTTCGAATATATTATAATAGGTCTATTCTAACATAGGAGGGGAGAAACATGAATCAGAAAGAAAAAGTTGTAGCCGGTCTTTTGGGAATTTTACTCGGTTCATTGGGAATTCATAAATTCTATCTGGGATATACAAAAGAAGGTGTCATCATGTTACTGGTATCTCTGTTAACATGCGGTGTCGGCGCAGCTGTCATGGGTGTCATCGGACTGATCGAAGGTATCCTGTATCTGACCAAGACAGACGAAGACTTCGACATCACCTACGTTCAGAACCACAAAGGATGGTTCTAAACCGTTTTGGAACAGCAAAAGAGGATTGCAAAATTGCAATCCTCTTTTTTATACTTTTAAAAAAATTTTTTCTTCTTGAAATAAAGGAATTCGATCAGCGCGATCAGCATTGCCACAGCGATCACGATCAGATATCCGTATCGCCAGGTGAGTTCCGGCATATAGGCAAAGTTCATGCCATACCAACCGGTGAGCAGCGTGAGCGGCAGGAAAAAGGTCGTCACTATCGTAAGGATTCCCATGATCTTATTCTGCCTTGCGTCCTGTATGGATTGACACAGCTCGCGCAATTGCAGGATGCTCTCACGAAGGAGACAGACATGATTTTGCAGTCGCTCAACGCGTCTGGTAAACCGGTCCCAATCCTGCACATCTTTCCCGGACACACCCGGATCCGTACTTCGAAAGATTTCTCCGATTTCCGTCAACTGTTCATAATAGGAATTGAATTCCGAAAGCTTCTGCCGGTGTTTTGTCAGCGATAGGAAGAAATCATTTGCAATCTCCATCCCGCTGCTGATATACTCTTCCATCTGATCCACCTGCGTAGCAAAATGCGACAGATACAGCATATCCTCATCGATCATGTACTCCAGGATCCGAAGCAGCACCAGATCCGGCGTGTCCGCTTCCCGCAAGGTATCCATCTGCTTTTCCAGCCATGGCTTTAGTTTTCCTTCGTCTTCCACAAACAGCACGGACTCATCTGTCAGGCAGAATCCAAAGGTCAGCTGCGCATGTCTTTGTTCATTTTTTTGTGGCAGACGGATCGTTCCGAGGATATAGCCTTTGAACACCTCGGCCTTGCAATAGCGAATGGATCCCATGCTGCGCTGCAATTCCCGTTGAAATGGGAACTGTTCTTTTTTTTCGCGAAATTCCCCTGCACTTATAATTGTAAAACAGGGCTTTTTCTCCTGCATCTCTCATCACCTCTTCCTCTTTAGGTCATACGAGCACATGTATCACAGGCACGCTCTCGCTACTTGTCGCTGGCAATGGTACATAAGCGACCAAACTACGGTCGCTAAGTACCAGCCGCTCCAAAGTACCTGTCAGATACATGTGACTACGTATTCCCTATCTACGCAATTCTTGAGTTTCGCAATTCTCTAATAAAATCCCAAATACCATTTGATCAGCGCATCTCCCCACAAGACGGCCAGGATCGCGCCCAGACACAGGAATGGGCCGAATGCAAAGTGTTCCTTGCGCTCCTTTTTTCCGGTCAGCAGCAAATATGCCCCGTAGATTCCTCCGGTCAGTACCGCAAGGAAAAAGGCGACCAATGCCAGCTTCCATCCGAGGAAAAAACCCCATGCAAATGTCAGCTTGATATCTCCGCCGCCAAATGCACCATTGATGAAAAGGCAAAGCACAAACATCGGTACACTGATGATGAGGCATCCAACCAGTCCCGATAAAAAGCTTCCCTGCGGGAGCAGAAGCTGACGAAGGATTGCGATCAAAAGCAGCAAGAGATTGCTCCGGTCCGGTAAGAGTCTGGTTCTCGCATCGATCTCTGCCATCCAAAACAGAGTTCCTAAAAAGGCTGCATTCAGTCCTGCCTGCAAGGGCGACTCACTCATCACTGTCACTGCGATCCACAGCGCCCAGATAAGCAGGGTCAAAAAAACGCAAAAGCCCCGTGTATTGGATTTGACACCCTCCGATTGAAAGGTACGATGCCGAATCCAATGCATGGGGATCGTAACGAGTACTATTGCTACTCCTGCCCATATAAAGTTGATGAGATCCTTCTCTCCAATCATGTAACGCTCCTGCTGTAATTATTATCCGGATTGCATGCAATCCGGATTAGATAAGATATTTGTTAAAATCTCTTATCGTAATTGTCCGGATGATTTCACATCCTGATGTTTGTAAATTTCATGCGTTTTTTACATGCCCGATAAAGCGCATGAAAGGCAAATCCGCAATATGCGGATTTGCCTGAAAATTTGCTTATGTAATTCTTTGCAGAATAAAATGAACTATGGATTTGTAATTGCACCTTTGCTCACAGTCCAAGATCCACCAGCACTCACATTCATTGTTGCAACCTTACTATCTTCCTCAAACTCAATTTGAGAAATTTCATTTCCGTTGAGAGTAACTTTACATTTATATGTTTTAGTCACGCCTGTCAGGTTATGTGCATTATCTTGAAATGCTTTGTCCTTTGGATCTGACTCCGCACTCGCACCAGAGCCAAATGTAATCGGATTCTTTGTCGGCATTGCATTTGATGCATATGCCTCACTAACTGCTGTCTCTGCTGCCAAATAGGCTGTTCTCGCATCAATAACGATCTGTTTGTCTCTTGCCTTGTCAATGTACTTGAGCAATGCAGGAATGGTGATTGCTGCCAGGATTGCGATGATTACCAGTACGACGATCATTTCAACCAATGTAAAACCTTTTTGTTCTTTTGATTTCTTGTAGATTTTTTGTAAGAAATTCATTTTTTCTCTCCTCCTCTTTCTTTGGGTTATTCCCCACGTTTGTCTATTATATTATCACAATTAAACAGAAAAAACAAATTATATTCGCTATTTATTGTAAATTATTTTACAATCTTTTCCAAAAACGGAAGATGATTCATAATTATTTCCCAAATTTTCCCGAAAAAGCCAATTTTTATCTGCTTAAAAGCATCCCTTCCGCTACCTGCTGCACTTCTTCCAGCTCCAAATCGCATAAATCTGCAATATCCTCTGCTGATTTTCCTTTGCCCAACATCTTTTCAATAAGTTCTACTCTGCCTTCCATTCTGCCTTCCATTCTGCCATCTTCAATTAAATCATCAATTGCCTTGCACATATTATAACGTTCTCCTTCCTCATGTTCTTCTGTCTGTTTGATCAACTGATCTGCATGCGTATAATTACTCATCACCTG
>JALEJB010000092.1 GCA_022768825.1 Lachnospiraceae bacterium | reverse complement strand
AAGCTTCTCCGGATCCTGATCGGTATCCGCTTCCAATACATCTTCCAGTGTGATGCCGCCCTCTTTTCCCGTTTCCTCAAAAAAAGATACATAGGAATTCAGCGGCGCATGCTTCAGTCTCTGGGATGCCTCGATGGCATGATACATCTGCCTGCTGATGCACAGTTTCGCAAAATGATAAAAGGATACTTCCTTTGTCGCATCAAAATCACGGATCGCTTTGAATAATCCGATCATCCCCTCCTGAATCAGATCCTCTTTTTCTGCTCCGATCAGATACAGGGCATTCGCTTTCTTTCGAACTAGATTTTTATATTTATCGCACAGATAATCTGTAATCGCATCTGCGTCATTTTCGCCATTTCGATTGGCAAGTAAAACTTCGTCTGCAATTTCTGCATAGTTTTGTGTATTCATCGTATGTTATTTACCCAGTCTTTGTCTCACGATCTCATATGCCAGAACACCGGTGGCCACGCTTGCATTTAACGAATCAATGTCGCCCTTCATCGGTATGCTTGCGATCATATCACATTGCTCTTTGACTAACTTGCTGACACCGTCCCCCTCATTTCCAATCACCAGACCGATCGGACCTGTCAGATTCAGATCATACATATCCGTTCCGCCCATATCTGCGCAGACGAACCACATTCCCGCTTCCTTCAACTCCTTGATGGTATTCGAAAGGTTGGTCACTTTGGCTACCGGCGTGTAATTGATCGCCCCGGCACTGGCTTTCGCTACCGTAGGGGTGAGTCCTGCCGCTCTGCGCTTTGGTATGATGACTCCATGTGCGCCCGCCAGATTCGCCGTACGGATAATGGCTCCCAGATTATGCGGATCTTCGATATTGTCCAACAGGATCAGAAACGGCGGTTCCCCTTTTTGTGCAGCACGCTCTAACAGATCCTCGACCTCGGCATAGTGATAAGCTGCCGCAACCGCTATGACCCCCTGATGTTTACCCGTTTCCGAAAGCTGATCCAGACGCTCCTTGCTCACAAAGTTTAAGATGGTATCATGTTTTTTTGCCTCACGCACGATGGTGCGAACCGGTCCGTCCTGACAGCCGTCCAGTATGTATACTTTATCAATCGTCTTTCCTGCCCGAAAAGCCTCTAAGACGGCATTGCGTCCTTCAATCTTTGACTCCTCGATCGGACTTTTCATTTCTTCCATGATGATTCTTTGCCTCCGCATATTTCTTTTCTGAAGGGTGATAATGGTCCATTGCAAACTTCGCAAGCTCCAGTATCCGCTCCGTCTGATCCTGCAGATACAGGTAACCCATCAGTGCTTCAAAACCCGTCGCTTTCCGATAATCTCCGATGGATGCGTTCTTTGCCATCGTAGATGTCTTCGCATTTCTGCCTCTGCGGTACACCGCCTCTTCTTCGTCTGTCAGCATCGGCAGGAGCAGATCGATCATCTTTGACTGTGCCTCTGCCTTGACTAACTGGCTCGTCTGCCGGTGAAGCAGACCGGCTTTGGAATTGGTGCGTGCGGCCATGACGGAACGCACCACCAGTTCATAGATTCCGTCCCCGATATACGCAAGCGTCACCGGACTGACCGTACGGATATCCACGTTATGATCAATCTCAAATTTTTCCCTGATAATGGAATTTAAGCCCTTTTCCATTTTACGCCTTCTCTTGTATCCTCTAAGACAATTCCCATTTGCAGCAGCTGATCACGGATTTCGTCCGCGCGCGCAAAATTCTTAGCTTTTCGCGCATCCTGACGTTCCCGGATCAGAGCCTCGATATCTGCATCTAAGTTTTCCTCTTTCTGTGTCAGAATGATTCCAAGCACATCGCACAATGTATGCAATCTATCATATAACAGATCCAGATAAACCTTACTGTTTTCTGAGGTGGCATTGGTATTGATAAATTTGACAAGTTCAAATACTGCTGAAACGGCATCTGCTGTATTCGCGTCATCATCCATGGCTGCCTCAAATTTCTTCACATAACTTTCCGATGCTTCAAATGTTGCTTTTTCCTCGTCTGTCATGGCAGTTACTGTAGATGCATCCTCTAAATGCTTCAGATTTCCTGCTGCCGTCACAATGCGGTCCAGTCCGTTTTTGGCAGCTTCCATCAAATCAGCAGAGAAGTTTAACGGACTTCTGTAATGGGCACTCAGCATAAAGAAGCGAAGTACCTGCAGATCATATTTTTCTGCGATATCGCGCACCGTAAAGAAATTGCCCAGAGATTTACTCATCTTCTGGTTATTGATATTCAAAAATCCATTGTGCATCCAGTATTTTGCAAACGGTACACCATTCGCTGCTTCTGACTGTGCGATCTCGTTCTCGTGATGCGGAAAGATCAGATCCTCGCCGCCTGCATGGATGTCGATCTCGTCTGCCAGATATTTTTTTGACATGACGGAGCACTCAATATGCCAGCCCGGACGACCGTCACACCATGGTGATTCCCAATATGGCTCGCCTTCTTTTTTCGGTTTCCATAATACGAAATCAAGCGGATCTTCTTTTGTATCCTCGCCGCTGACCTTTAACTGATGAGAATCGGAACGATGCCCGGCCTCTAAGTCATCCAGATTTTTATGGGAAAGCTTTCCGTAATCCGCAAATTTTCTGGTGCGATAGTAGACGGTTCCGTCTGCAGTCGGATATGCATAGCCCTTATCGATCAGAGTCTGGATCATATCGATCATGCCCTGAATCTCCTGTGTGGCCAGAGGATGTGTCGTCGCCGGCATCACATTCATCGCTGCCATATCTTTTTTACACTCTTCGATATAACGCTGCGAGATCACACTGGCATCCACGCCTTCTTCATTGGCTTTCTGGATGATCTTGTCATCCACATCCGTAAAGTTGGACACATAGTTGACATCATATCCCTTGTACTCTAAGTAACGGCGGAAAGTATCAAACACGATCATCGGTCGTGCATTTCCGATATGGATCAGGTTATATACCGTCGGTCCGCAGACATACATGCTGACCTTTCCATCCTGCAACGGAACAAATTCCTCTTTTTGTCTGGACATTGTATTGTAAATTTTCATTGTTTTGCTCCTTTTCCTTCATTCTATTCCAAATGGTATCTGATACCATTATGATTCTTTCTTTTGACAACCCATGCAGCCACTGCAGCTTCGTTCAGAACCAGCAACAACAGCACTTGCCTCAAACAGACCGGTCAGCGCACAGATCGCCTGTGAAGAGATTCCCTCTTCTCTTCCCGTAAAGCCAAGCCGTTCCTCTGTGGTCGCCTTCACGTTCACCTGCTCCAATTCCAGATGTAAGGTCTCGGCGATATTTTTTCGCATCTGTTCGATGTATGGACCGACCTTGGGCTTTTGTGCAATGATCGTCGCATCAATATTTTCTATCGCATAGCCTTTTTCGGCGATCAGTTCTCCCACATGTGCTAACAGTTTCCGGCTGTCAGCTCCGCGATATGCCTCATCCGTATCCGGAAAATGCTTTCCGATATCACCAAGAGCAGCCGCCCCCAGCAAGGCATCCATGATGGCATGCAAAAGCACATCCGCATCTGAATGTCCAAGCAGTCCCAGTGTATGCGGAATCTCTACCCCGCCCAGGATCAGCTTTCTCCCTTCTACTAATCTATGAACATCATAGCCTGTTCCAACACGCATTTTTTTACCTCTTTTTTGTTATCATTGCATCCGATATCCGCTATCTGATCGCCCGGTAATGTGCCAGCACCATCATGGCAATCTGAAACGTCATCGCATCATCAAACCGTCGGATATCGAGTCCGACTGCTTTTTCAAACCGTTCCAACCGGTAAACCAGTGTATTTCTATGCAAATACAGCTGCCTCGCTGTCTCGGAAATATTCAGATCATTATCAAAGAATTTACGGATGGTAACCTGCAATTCCTCATCAATCTTCTCATCCGGCAGCTGATCGCCAAATACTTCATGCAAAAAGCTTTCACACAATTCCTTGGGAAGCTCATAGATGAGTCTGGCAATCCCTAGTCTGGAATACGCAGAAATCTCTTTTTGCTCTTGAAAGATCCCGGATATGTGAAGCGCCATATTGGCTTCCTTATACCCTTCGCGCAGATCCATCAACGTATGCTTGGCATTGCTGTATGCAATTCGTGTCTTGATCATCAGCTCAGCCATCATCGTATCCACAGTCGACAATGCAAATTGTTTTGCCTGCGCATCATCCACGCCTTTTTCAAATGCCTTCACTAAAACCAGATGCGTCTCATCCTTCATAAAAAGCAGATCCTGCCTGCCATTAGCAAACAGATTGCCGAGCATCCGGATCTCGCCTTCCTCGTTCAGTGTCTGCGACAATTCCAAAATATATACAATTCTTGCAACGTCTTTCAATTTCAATTTTCCTGCCAGCCGCTGCATATCGCCGGGCGATACATCTCCTGACAAAAAATCCGCCATACACGAATTTTTATCCAGTTCTTTGGATATATTTTCCAAAAACAGTTTCAGCTGACTGACAGCCATGCGTCCGATCACGTGGGACTCAGATGATTTTGAATCGACCATAAGCACCATCGTCTCTTCATGTACCTGAAATTTGATAAACTGCTGACCCTTCACCGTGATCTCATCCGCCATCAGGCGCATAAACTCCTGTACCGCTTCCGACGGCACTTCCTCCGCCGTAGCCGCAATACAATCACTGTTTTCATCATATAATCCAAAACGGATACCGGAAATTTCCGTCATCTCTTCCAGTATCTGCTTTAGCTTTCGATTATCCATTTTCTTCCCCCATGGTTCATTGCCGCTAATCATTCATTGACTTGTCGTATTCGACTTCCATCTCCAGATCTTCTTCTGACATGTATTTGCGAAGTACTCTTTCAATCTGTCCGTTGATCAATGCAACCGCAATGATCGGCAAAAACCAGCAATAGATCGGATTGAGCCAGAGCAGATATGCTGCAATTGCCGTAAAAAGCAATACGAGCAGGGAACGTCCTACATTAGCAAATGCGATAGCTGCGGAATTTTTCATGGTTGTCTTGAAATTATCTGCAATTCTGGCATTGTAAGCGATCGCATAGTCAAACCAGATGACTGCCAGCGCCAGCATCCCAATAAATAAATATGCCATATAACCCATCGCCTGTTCCTCAAGTAAAAACTGCTCACACAGCTTCAGGTCTCCGATCAATATCGTAAAGATCACAACAAAAACCAGCCATAATTTGGTTGCCTGCTTAAAGTTGGTTTTGTACGCATGCCAGAACTCGCGCCACACACTGCTTCGTTTACAGCGGATGACCTTGTGATAAGTATAATACATGGCACAGGTGCTGGTTCCGATAGTGATCAAAGGAATACAACCGATCAACCATAAAATGTTAAGGATCACCGCATCTGCCATCGTATTGACTGCTGTAAAAAATTTGTTCTCTGCGTTAAAAAGATTTGACATTTTATTTCCCTTCTTCTTTTGACGATAATTAGATTCAGTATAGCATGGTGCGCTTTTTGTGTCAATTTTCACTGCATATCTGCCGTAGTTTTTTCATATGATAGCAATATGAAAAAATTAAAACATTACACAATTACAGGTGCAATATTTGTGATCATCACAGGGACCATTTCCCATTTTATTTACGAGTGGTCCGGCAGGCAGTTCCTACTTGGCTTTTTCTTTCCGGTCAGCGAATCCACATGGGAGCATATGAAACTGTGCTTTTTTCCCATGCTGATCTATTCGTGCTTTATGAACAAAAGATGGAAAGACGCTTATCCATGTGTCACATCAGCTCTGCTCTATGGCACGCTGCTTGGAACTTTTCTGATTCCCGTCATCTTTTACACCTACACGGGAATCATCGGGCGTAACTACCTGTTTCTTGACATCGCAACGTTTGTCATCAGTGTACTGCTGGCATTTCTGTGTGTTTACAGACTGACTGTGTCTTGCAAAATGTTCTCTCACACATTTTTGCTCGGTTCATTGGTGTTCGTTATGGCAATCTGCTTTTTGCTGTTTACCTATCTACCGCCAGATCTTGGGATTTTTATTGAGCCATCTCTATGATCAAGTACGCCTTGGCGTACTTGATGCGGGGATTGTCATGCCAAGCATGACATGATTCTTCTGCGCACCTCTGCAATCCGCCGGCGGCTTTATCTTGGAAGGAGATTGGACTCCCACCAAGATAAATTTGTTTTACTCGCCACCTATAGAGGTGGGAGTCTTATCTCCTTTCAAGATAAATATGGAGCTGCTTTAGCAGCTCCATAATATTTTGTATCTTCGACTGTGAGAAACCCATCTTGCAATTCTCAGTTTAGGTGCTATAATAAAGTCATGCAGATATGGTTCATCGGTAGAACGCTAGCTTCCCAAGCTGGAAAGGCGGGTTCGACTCCCGTTATCTGCTCTCTGAAATGCCCTATTTGTGCGGAGACTTGATGATCTACAATCGTTTATACACATCCCCTCGATTATCTATGTTTTCAATGCTGATTACATATATGACATCATCAATTGTGTATAATACACGCATATCACCAACCCTCATACGATACATTTCAAGCCCTTGCAACTTTTTTATGTCTGTACCCATCGGCAATTGATTGATCGCATCCAATAAACGTCCTTGAGTTTTCTTGTCCTGCTTTTTAATGAATTTTAAAGCCGCTTTTTGAAAAACTATTTTATACATCATAAAACAAGCCCCAATTCTTTCTTTAAGTCCTCAAGCGTTACCTCTTCTCCATCGTTTTCACAGCTTGCCTCTTCTATCATTTTTAAGTCCCACTCGTCCGGCTCAACTTCCTCAATATCCGGAATGATTGCCCCCTCTAAAATACCGATAATGTAATACAATTTTGTTTCTGGTACTTTTTCAAGTAACTGCATTGCTCTTTC
>JALEJB010000083.1 GCA_022768825.1 Lachnospiraceae bacterium | reverse complement strand
GTGCCCTTTCGGACAATAATGACAGACTCCTGCTGTCAATTCCTCAGTTGTCTCATCATACACAATACTTGCCGTCCCGCTCAGGATATAGATGATCTCACTATTTGTCTCATGAGTATGCATCCCGATGGAGGAACCCGGTTCTAATCTGCCGTACAGAATTTTTCCCAACTCATCGGTGTGCATTTTTGCGACGAATTCTCCTGCTCCGCCCTTAAACTCCGGCAGTCTTTTTTCTTCCATCTGTTCAAAATTAATGATCATCTGATTTTCTCTCCTTCCTTTGATAGCGTTGTCTTCATTACCGGTAATTATTGCTCCGTAGCTTTTCTTTTATTTAATATCGTCTTCATTCACAAAAGTGTTCAAACAATTCGATACAATCCATTTGCCATCTATCTTTTTCTTGGCACGGATTTTTATCCATATGATTTTGTCTTTCGTCAAATCCAGCTTCTTCCCCTTGGGCCACTTGGTCATTACACAGCTTGTCTTCTTTGTAGTTGTAAGCTTTTTATAGTGTTTACAGAGTTTACTTGTGTCACATTTGCATTTTTCATTATTTTTTGCGGTACATACGTATACATCATAAAGGATATCCTCACCAACGATGTCATTCCAAAGAATTTCTGCTTTATGCTTCGTGACTTTACCACCATTCGGTGAGAGTATAGAACGATTATCAGTAGGTTTCGCAAGCATGTAGTGCGGATTACCAAAATCGATCAACCGAAGCCAATCTTGTGCATTATAATATATATAATCATTGTCTGTAGAAAAAAATTCCATCTTTAGGGTTCCGTACCATACATCATGCATTACTAAAGTACCAACATCATTCGGTCTTTTTTTGTTATAGTATAGGTCAACATAAAATTTTCCAATGTTCTCATTGAAAAATTTTTTCAGATGATCCCTATCCTGCGATTTTGCAACAGACTTATCAATTTTCTCCAATCGCTGAAAAACAGACGAACCATCGGATAACGTAAATTTGCAAAAAACATATTTGCTCGCTTTCTTATTAACATCCAAATCAAATACTACTGAAAAATTACCGCCGCCAAATTGCGTGTGCCTGCAAAAACTAATATTCTTAAATTTTGCAGGATATACATTGGATACATAATGTTCTGCTGAAATTATCTCGCCATCCGCCATATCCCTCATATAAGAAGTGTCCTCGTAGCAATAGTACTTGCCATTTTTGGTATTCACAACACCGGTATATATGGTGCCGTCATACATTCTCCCCCAGACATCCTGACCATCCCAACCATAGGTATATGTTCCCGTCACATCCGTATACTTGATATCATCTTTATTGATTGCAGAAACAATCTCAGCATTACATCCAAGCAAGATTGTAATCGCTAATAGAAAGCTTACTATTTTTTTCATAACCCGTTTTCCTTCTCCTCTGCAAAAAATTTTTTTCATAACATTATTTTCCACTTACTGTAAAGGTTCTTACCAGCTCCAACTGCCAGTTGAACTGTAGCTGAACCATTTGGTATCATTTTAAGACCTGTTTTTCTTAGGAAGTCCTTGGAAGCCTATTTATTCTTTACAGTTATTTTACAAGTATACTTTTTGTTCGTTGTTTTATCTGTAACCGTAATCTTGCAGCTTCCTTTCTTAATAGCAGTAACGACACCTTTACCTGAGACCTTTGCCACCTTTTTATTCGATGACGCAAAGGATTGATTGGATAAGTCTACTCCTTTCAACTGAATCGTTGTCTTTTTTCCGACAGTAAGGTTCGCTGCTTTCTTATTTAACTTGACATTCGCTGCTTTGGAAGCCTTTGTTGTAAACTGTGCAAAAGCAGCCTTTAATTCTCTACCGTTGCGAAGATCAACACATTCACTCCAATCGTAATAGTTTCCCTGTACGCAGACATAATACTTGGTATTTGGGCTCAAGGAATCGATCGCTTCCTGCGTCTGACTACACGAATGCCAATCGAAGTAACTCTCAACCTTATTCGGATCTGCATCACCCATTTCTTTTTCCGTAAGAATATAAACGTAATAACCTAAATAATCATAGTCTGCTGCCCATGCCGACCAGTCAAAATATGCTGTCTTGGAAGTGATGTCTGTAATTGCGATACCTTTTTCTTCCGCATGCACGAGATTTGGAAAACATCCCAATAGCATGCTGCATATTACCATTCCACATAAAATCTTGTTTCGTACTCTTTTTTTCATAATGAATCTCTCCTTTTATTTTTTCTATATAGTGCCATTGTAACACACAACTACCATTTTCGGCACTTTTTTGATATGTAACCAAAATATTTTCTCCTAAGTGATGCTCCTGTTTCTCTTTTCAAAAAGGGCAAACCTATGCCAGATTTTCATCAATATATTTTAGATACGGCTTCTTCTTCACCTCTGCCTCATTTGTCAGATACCATCCAGCACACTCTTTTAACCCTTCCTGCAAAGGGATGGTATCTGCATAGATTTCCTGCTGCTT
>JALEJB010000080.1 GCA_022768825.1 Lachnospiraceae bacterium | reverse complement strand
ATGAACGCTTTGCGTTCCGGTGAAAGTTTTCTTTGTCTTGCCATAAAAATATCCTCCTGGATTAATATTTATTTTAACATCAATCCAAGAGGATAAATACTTACATATCTAGTTTACACAAAATTTTTTACAATCTCGTTTTCATAGGCGAACCTCTCTTCTTTATCAGCCTCCGGCAGATGGATGATTGTTAGCAATTGCACTCAGTACATCAGACAATTTTGTATATTTTTGCTCTTTATTTATATACGACGTGGACGGTATTCGGAAACGCCTCTTCCTCAATTGATGTAACAGTATCTGGCAACGTAATTTCCGTCAGACTGCTGCACCCGCTAAATGCATACATTCCTATATAAGTCGTATTTTTTGACAAAGTAACATCGGAAAGAGCCGTACAACCTGAAAATGTTGATCCGCATATACTTGTCACTCCATCTGGCAACGCAATACTTTGAAGCTTACTACAATTTTCAAATGCTTTTTCTCCTAAAACAGTCAAGTTACTTGGAAGTGTAATTGTAGTCAAACTACTGCAACCAGAAAATGCACTATCATCAATCTTTTCAATGGAAGCCGGCAATGTGACAGTAGTCAAACTGGTACAATCTAAAAACATACTACCCGTTAAATAGGTGCATTCTTCCTGCACCGTAACACTGGTAAGATTTACACAACCAGAAAATATTCCGCCTCCTACCGTTTCTACTCCTTTTGGCCATGTGATTTCAGTTAAACCACACTTTTTAAATGCGCCGGAATCTATAGTTGTCAATCCAGCAGGTAGATTAATGCTTTTCAATTGTTGGCAACCTTGAAATGCACCATACCCGATAGCAGTCACTGTAGTAGGTAAGTCAAAAGACTTCAGTTTATCACAGTCATAAAATGCACCATCTTCAATTGTCGTTACGCTGTTTGGCAACGTCACACTGGTAAGAGAATTACAACCAGAAAATACCCAGCTCGGAATTGTAGTAACATCTGCTTCAATCGTTACCGTCTGTATGTTCGTATTGTTACTAAAAAGTTCTGAAGCAATAGCCAACACCGTTTTTTCGTCAATCTGTTTTGGAATCGTAATATTCTTCAATGACCTTCCATAATCTGTCAATCCATCAATTATGATACTGTTCCCATCTTCATCAGTGCTATATGTAAATATGTCATCTTCCTTCGCTTCCACAATTGTATATTTCAGCGTATTGCTCGCCAAAACCTTTGTAGCATCCGTTGGATCCAAAAGCTCTACCTTTAACTGATAGACTCCGGCTGCGCCCACAGTAAATACAGGGGCACCCCAAACGTCATCAGCAGTCGTACCAAAAGCAGCAGAACCTGCATTGCCGGACGACTCTGTCAGCGTATACTTCGGCTGATACAGATGACTGTTTGCTGCACTGACCGCATCACTGACCGGTTGATTATTGATCAGCACTCGAAAGCTGATAGACTTATTCCATTTTCCCCCGTCAGACGGTGGCTCAAATCCATTCCATGTCACCTCGGATATGACCTCATTGCTGTCATTTAAAAACTGGATCGCATACTTCGTCGTCGGTGCCGGACTTAAGGGAGTTGACGGTACATAGGACGGGATATCCACTGTATTTTCTTCATTTTTTTCTCCGTTCGTTTCTTCTTCCTTCTTTTCCTCTTCCTCGACCTTTTCAATGATTTCTTCCTGCGTCAGCCCCTGATCGTAATATTTTTTCACTTCCAGAAGCTTCTCTGATGACAGAGCACTCAGTTCTTCCGTGTCGATCTTCTTTTGCAGTTCCACATCTTTTGCAACCTCTTCCACAACAAATGCCGGGACGTCAACTTCCGTAAATTTCTCAATCGTCACATCCACTTTTTTCTGCTCGTATTTATAGGAAGATGCCACCTCACCGCCTTTGATCTGAACCGTTTCAACCTTATTTGTGACCGGATTGGTTCGGGTCATTCCCAGATTTCCTTCCAGAAGATACATCTTCGTCTCTTCCTCGTGAACCGTCGCATAGCCACTGGTTCCTCTGACTCCTGCAACCATCGTCGAACTTCGCACGTTCAGGGTCTCATTGGACTTCAAAGGCTTTGATACATTAAAAAAGACTTTTCCCGACTTGATCATCAGCTCCAGCCTGTTTCCCGCCTGTCTGACCTGCACACTGGATTTTGCATCCAACTTGACCGCCTTGGAATTGTCCAGACTGATAAATGCCTCACTGCCATCCGCTGTCGACACCTCATAACCATTCAGGAGACGCATGCCCTTGGAAGCTTTCCGTTGACTGCCGTTCATGGTTTTTACTGTTACGCTTCCCTTGAAGGAGTCCAGCTTCATCGTCGTGGCACGTGCCGTCGCTGCCTGCGTCAGAACCGTAAAATTTTGCGATAACAAGAGCACACAGACAAACATCGTAAGCACTACAAATTTTAACTTTTGTATCCGATAGTTCCCGTTCTGTTTCATTTTCTTTTATCATCCTCTGTTTTATTTATCGATCCAGCTTTTGCTCTGTTCAAACAGTGCGAGAATCTCCCCGTCAATCTCGCCGTCCCGTTCCATGCAGTGAAGGATCTCAAATGCCTTTTCCTCGGACATCGGCTTCTTGTATGGCCGGTCCTTTGCAGTCAGCGCATCAAAGACATCCAGAATCGTAAGCAGACGCACCTCTTTGCAGATCTCATCTCCCGCAAGATGCAGGGGATATCCGTTTCCGTTGATGAACTCGTGATGCTCAGATGCCCAGGTTGTAATATCCCGATACTCCCCTTCGAATGACATCTGCTCCAACAGCTGTCTGGTCATCACCACATGATTTTGCATGATCCGGCGTTCCTCGTCAGTCAGTGTTCCTTTTTTGATGGAAAGCTGGACAATTTCTTCCTCGCTAAACCACGGCTGAAACGTGCCATCCACATCCTCATAGCGAAGACCTGCAAACTGTCGGATCTCATTTTCCAGATCATCCGGTAAAAAACCAGCATGCTGAGCCTGATCCACCACCTCTCGGACATGGTCTAACTGTTGCTTTTCGAACTCGGCCTGCTGCGGCGATACTTTCCCTTCCAGTTCACGGATTCTGGCAAGCAGGCCGATTTTTTCCAGTCTCTGTTCCACTTCCTTGGCATTCGTTCCAAGCCGGTCCTGTTTATCCATGATCTCCAGCGGTGTCACCATTTTTCCTACATCGTGCAGCCAGACACTTAACAAAAATACTCTGGTTTTCTCTCTGGAAAATTTCCAATCGATGTCCGGTTGTCCATTCAGCCAGTCGATAAAATTACTTCCATAGATCACCATATTTCTGGTGTGATTGGCATTGTACGGGGTTCTGGCATCGATTGCTGTCGACATGACACGTACAAGTGAATCCAGCATTTCCTCGATCTGTCTCGCATAATTCATATTGACTAGACAAATGGCCGCCTGCGAACCCAAAGAAAGCAGGATCTTCTCGCTTTCTTTTTGGAATGGGATCACGTTTCCGTCCTCATCCATTGCATTGATGAGCTGCATGACTCCAATGATATTCTCTTTATCATCCTCCATCGGTACAACCATCATGGACTGCGTATGATAACCGGTCATCGCATCATACTTTTTCGGTCCGGAAAAATCGTATCTGTCACTTTGATAGACATCCGGAATGTTGATCAGCTGGCGATACAATGCACCGCAGGCACACACATTATTTTCCGACATCGGAACCGGCGGCAGGGTAACCGCTTCTCTTCCCGGTCCACCCTTATGAATATTCTGGGATCTCGTGATCATAATGCGAAATTCCAGCGCATCCCCCTGATTCATGTACAGGGTTCCACCGTCGCAGCCGGTAATATTCATTGCCGTGGTCAGTATTTTGTCTAATAAACTTTCCCGATCCTTTTCTTTTGAAAATGCGATTCCTACGTCAAGAATATCTTCGAGTGCTGCCGTTTTCATAATGGATAGTATTCTCCTTCTTTTGCAAAGTAAATATTTGGAATGTTTTTCAAAATTGCCCGTTCTATTTTTAGGAGATGCCTGTCTAACTTATCCGGTGCATGATGAAACAGAAGCGTCTGCCCTGCACGTAATTCCAACGCAATCTGCTTTGCCATTTCCATCGATGTGTGACCATAGCCTTTTTTACTTTCATACTCTTCTTGCGTATATTGTGCATCCAATATCACCGCATTCGCTCCTTTTGCAAATTTAATAAAATTGCGGTATTGCGTCTGCCCATGCTCCGATTCCAACGAAAATTCGCCATCTGTCGCATACACAACCGATTCCCCACCGTTCCAAAAGCGATAGGCAAAGGCGCGATCCGGATGATCCAGTTCAAACGCCTGAACTTTCGTATTCGTTCCCTTTATCAGTTGCTTTCTCATTGACAGATTGTGACAGATAATATCTGCCTTGAAATAGCCGGCATCAACCGGCCAGTATGGTTTCTGCATCATGCCGTTGAGTATGGCATAAATGTCTGCATCCGGATCTGCTGTATAAAAATGCACTTTTTGTCCGGGTGTAAATAGGGCCTCACTGAGTAAAAGTCCCATCATGTGATCCAAATGAAAATGGCTCAAAAAAATATGCAGTGCTCGATTTTCCCACACCGCATATTCTAAGTTCAGCAGGCCGCTTCCCGCATCCAGCAAAAACGTATCCTCCTTCATTTGAAGCAGAACACATGCTGTCGCACCGCCAAATTCTCTATATCTTTGTCCACTAACCGGCAGCGAGCCTCTCGCTCCGAGTACTGTAATACGTGACATCTCATTTCCCCTATCTGTAAACATAAAATTTTTATTACTCTATCATTGTTTAAAATATCATAATTTTATGTAATAAGCAAGAGAGCAAGACGCATCGGACTGTTTTCTTTTATTCTTCGTCTGTATTTCGAAATTCCACCAGACTTTCTCTCATTTTCTCCGAAATAAAA
>JALEJB010000048.1 GCA_022768825.1 Lachnospiraceae bacterium | reverse complement strand
GTTCCCGCAACTACTTATGCCTGGTTAGCTCAGTTGGTAGAGCAGAGGACTGAAAATCCTCGTGTCTCTGGTTCGATTCCGGAACCAGGGATTTACTTTATAGAGATATAAAGTACAATTGAATAAATGGGATATTAGCTCAGTTGGTAGAGCACTTGACTTTTAATCAAGTTGTCCGGGGTTCGAATCCCCGATGTCTCATGGTTTTAATTGATGTGGAAGTACTGATTTTACGGTACTTCCGCTTTTTTTGATTCGAAAGATTATTTTAATTTGTTTACTTTTGTTTACTTTTTATTCGAGTAAACATCTTTTATTTAAAATTTGGGTTGCTACAGACAAATCGGTGCCTGTAAAATAGTTCTGTTTTGCGACTTCTGGCGAGTTTCCAAATAATTCAGATGCCATAATGATATTTCCATTTGTTTCATTTACAACATCGGTGATCGCATTTCTGCGGAATGAATGAGGTCCTTTGACGCTGTCTCGTGATATTGTAATACCAAGATTATTACAGATGCCTTGATAAACAAAATAAACCGCTCTGTTTGTGATCACGCCTGTTTCTGTTATATCAGACCATTCAAGCGGTGGTACCTCACCACGGCGCAATCCCATGATAATTTGTAATTCTAAAGCCCATGCCGAAGATAGTTTTGGATTGTCGGCTTGTTTTCTGTGTAGCTCCTTTAGAATAGCAGATACTTCTTTTCTTGTATGTACACGTTCATCAATTGGTGTATCCGGAACAATCATATTTTTGAAAATCCGAAAGTCCACACGTTGATATACATTGTCAGTTATCCAATATTCAGAATAAGCCATATCAAAAACTGATTTCAGAATACCACGTAATGATGCGAATGACTTTTTCTTTAGGTCATAACGTTGAAGATTTAAGAGACAAATATCCTCAACATCTTTTTTTGTAATTTCATCAATAGGGGTATACTTTTATTTTACATCATGGCGCTTAATTATAATTTCAGGATATATATGAAAAAATGGGAAAAATAAAAAATGCTCGTGTTTTTCAACACGAACACAAGGTGAGAGTGTTAGCTATGAAGTTGGAAAGGCTTGAAAATAGTGGGGGTGAGAGGTGATAACACAGAACACAAAGGTTTGGGGTAATACTAGCCCAAACCTACCCCCTTGCGGGGAATGCGCCTTTCGTGCATGCCGTATACGTCGACCTATGCTCGTTGGCTTCGCATCCGCTTCGCCTGCCTGCGCAAGATCGCCTACGGCTATTGGCACTATGGGCGCATGTGGTTTTGATTTTTTGTGTCATTGATAGGGATGCTGATACAAACTCTGCAATAAACTTTACTCTACATTCCATACGTAGTTATCTATTAGTGTTGATTCGTTTTCTATTGGATGCATTTTGGGTGAACTCCTCCTTAAAAAAGTGATGACACCTCTTGCGAGGTGTCATCTGTTTTGAAGAGGCTGACATATAATATTTTTATATGTCAGCCTCTTTCTTGATTAATCAAATGTAAGTCTATCAAGATCTTCAAGCATTTGCTCTTTTCTCTTATTTTATTCCAATGATATATTGCTGTTTAATAAAGAATCCATAAATTCTTTATCATTTTTGGCTTCTTCACGCATTTGCTGATGTATTTTATCTGCTGCTGCTTGACTCTTTGCTGTATCTTTGTCGTTATTTGTACTTGGTTTGGTTTCTTGCTTTGATGTGTCTTTTTTCTGTGTTGTTAAGACGGATGCTGAGACAAACTTTACATTGCCCTTTTTGGTCTTGATCTGATACCACAATTTACCTTTGACTTTGGCCTTGCCGATTACTGTAACCTTTTGGTTCTTCTTTAATGTTCCCACTGATTTTGACTTTGCTGAGGGTTCTTTTCTAACGTTACATTTTTTTGTAGTGTACATGGTCTTGGCTTTGATTGCAGTTACCTTGTATGTACAGAGTTTGGAAGCAAGTACAAATTTTACATTTCCTTTTTTGGTCTTGATCTGATACCACAATTTACCTTTGACCTTGGTCTTGCCGATTACCGTAACTTTTTGGTTCTTCTTTAATGTTCCCACTGATTTTGACTTTGCTGAGGGTTCTTTTCTGACGTTACATTTTTTTGTAGTGTACATGGTCTTGGCTTTGATTGTGGTAACCTTGTATGAAGGTTGTTCTGCTGTAGTTGTCTCGACTGTGTCTGCCTGTGCTACTGTGGGTGCTGTGATTGCTGTAGTTGCTAAAATGATTACTGATAATAATAAAAGTATTTTCTTTTTCATACGTTTCAACTCCTTTTTTCTTCACTATATCACAGGGTTACATACACGACAAGAAAATATTAAGAAGGATATCGTTTCTGTGATTGAAATGTTTACTTTTGTTTACTTTTAAAAAAATGAAGATGTTATGTCCTTGATTTTACTGATGTTTTCAGTTTCTGTTGTATTCGAATCCCCGATGTCTCATTATGGCTCCTAGGGTAGACCTAGGAGTTTTTTACAAAATCCGGTAATTGACAGTATATTATTTATATGATAGTATATCATCAACTCTTTGCACTGCATATAAATCTACAGTACAAACTGAACAGACCAATGACATTTTGTCATGGAGTCGGGCCGACATACAGGCAGTGGTTTCTATACCCACGGGACAGTGGTTACTAATACTGATTCGTGGGTTTTTTTATACTCATTTTTAAGGTTCTATATAAAATCCCATGCATCAATTGTACCGATTGCGTGAGCAATCGTGTACCGAATAAGAACGTAGTTCTTATCATCAATTGTACCGATTGCGTGAGCAATCGTGTACCGAATAAGAACGCAGTTCTTATCATAATAGGAGTCATCGAGTGATCTGTATCATTATTGTTGTATCGATTGCGTGAGCAATCGTGCGCCAAATAAGAGCAACTCTCTTATGATTGAGGAGGTAACGTACATGAAAGAAAATAAGAAAATGTCAGAAAATGAGTTTCAAATGATTGCAAACCGCGTATCTGCAATCACTATTTTTCAGAATGCCATGCTGTCTGTGTTTAAGCTGATAGCCGGTATGGTTGCGAATTCGAATGCAATGATCAGTGACGCGATTCATTCGGCTTCGGATGTATTCAGTACGATCATCGTGGTCATAGGTGTGAAGATTTCGTCCAGAGAGTCTGATAGGGAGCATCCTTACGGACATGAACGGATGGAGTGCGTAGCGGCATTACTGCTGTCCATGGTACTTTTTATCACAGGATTAGGAATCGGTGTTCAGGCATTTCAGGATATTGTACAGGGAAACTATGAGAATCTTGAGACGCCGGGTATCCTTGCTCTTATCGCCGCGATCGTATCAATTATCGCAAAAGAGGGGATGTATTGGTATACAAGACATTATGCAAAGAAGATCGATTCGGCCGCATTGATGGCGGATGCATGGCATCATCGTTCGGATGCTTTTTCTTCGATCGGAGCATTGATCGGTATCGCCGGTTCGAGAATGGGATTTCCGGTTATGGATGCGGTTGCGAGTCTGGTCATTTTTGTATTTATAGCGAAGGCTTCTTTTGATATTTTTCGGGATGCGATCGATAAAATGGTTGATCATTCCTGTGATGAACATACGGAAAAGGAAATCTATGACTGTGTGATGAAGCACGAGGATGTGCTTGGAATCAGCCTGTTGCAGAGCCGTATTTTTGGCAATAAGATCTATGTGGATCTGGAGATTGAGGTAAATGCATCCTATACTTTGGAGAAGGCACATGCGATCGCGGAAGAAATACATGAAGATATTGAGCGGAATTTTCCGAAGGTGAAGCATGTTATGATCCATGAGAATCCTGTCTCGCATGTGTCAGATTCTCAAAATGAAGGAGAATAGAGATGCCGATCGCTTTTATCTTGAAAGGAGATAAGACTCCCACCTCTATAGGTGGCGAGTAAAACAAATTCATCTTGGTGGGAGTCCAATCTCCTTCCAAGATAAAGCCTCCGGCGGATTGCAGAGGTGCGCAGAAGAAGAATGTCATGCAGAGCATGACAATCCTCGCAGCAAGTACGCCAAGGCGTACTTGAATCTCGTTAAAGAGTAAAGGAAACATACAAATTATTGAAGATGAGGATAATGACTGGGGACCGGCCTTTGTAATAGATGGAAAAAGTTTACGCCTGAGGAATTTGCAGAACTTATAAAAGGATATGTCAGCTTCCAAATGCAATATCAGATTAAAGATGGTTCTGACAAATTGCTTGGAGAGAATGAATATCTTGTTCCGGTTAAAATATCCAAACAGGGACTGATGGAAGAACTTGAGATAGCACTTGCAGTTACTACAGACAGAGGAGGATTTCTTTCATATAAAAATGTTCCTGCATTTGATGAACTGTTCTATAAAATCCTTGATAAGCTGCAGGTTCTAGATGTTGCACTTGAAAGAGAGAAGGCTCAGGAAATAGGCAGAGCTATCGCAAAGCGACTTCGTGAAGTGGAGCATGATGATGACTGGTTCCCTGTGGGAAATATTCAGATGATCTGCCAGATAGTAGATCCGTATGGAACTGATGAAGAACTACAAAGATATTTGGAGGGTGAGGAATAATGTCCAGGGGAACAAATCAGAAATTCAAATTCACATATTTGATGAAAATAATGTTAGCCAAGACAGATGATGAGCATGCACTTACCATGTCTCAGATTATGGATGAGCTTGAAAAATATGATGTTACTGCAGAAAGAAAAAGCATCTATGCTGATTTTCAGGATATGACGGATAAGTTCGGTGTAGAGATCATTAAGGAGCAGATCGGTCGCGAGACATATTACCATGTCGGATCAAGAGAGTTTGAACTTGCTGAAGTTAAGCTTCTGATCGATGCTATTCAGTCTTCCAAGTTTATCACGCAGACAAAATCAAGAGAACTGATCAATAAGATTAAGAGCAATGTCAGTGAACACCAGGCAAAGCAGCTGCAACGTCAGGTTTATATCAATGATCGTGTGAAGGCCATGAACGAATCCGTATATTACAATGTGGATGATATTCATACCGCAATCAATCAGAATAAGAAAATTCGGTTCAAATATTACAAATGGGATGTGAGCAAGAAACTTGTTCCAAGACATAATGGTGACTGGTTTGTTGTAAGTCCGTGGGCCCTTACCTGGGACGATGAGACTTATTATCTCGTTGCCTTTGATGATCTGGACCACCGGGTTAAGCATTATCGTGTTGATAAAATGATGCGAATTTCCATCGAAAAGGAGAAGCGCGACGGAAAAGAAGCCTTCAAAAACTTTGATATGGCAGAGTATTCAAAAGCGACCTTCGGAATGTATCAGGGCCAAAAGACAAAGGTAAAAATACGGCTTGCCAATTATATGTGCGGCGTCTTTATTGACAGATTTGGCAAGGACATTACCTTCCGCCCTGTTGATAACGAGCACAGCGAGCTTCATGTGGATGTGAATGTCAGCCCGCAGTTCTTTGGATGGATATTCAGCCTTGGCAAGGATGTGAAGGTGGTCGGACCGGAGGAAGTTGTGGAGGAGCTGCGCGCAAAGACGAAAGAGTTTTTAAAAAATCTGAGCAACGAATAAAGAAAAACGGGCAATTGCTTCGGTGTTATGCTGTGGCGGTTGCCCGCCTTTTCATTTTTATTTTATTTTCAAGGCTTTATTGAAAAATGGTTTTGTGGCATTTTGTGGCGTAAGTTACTATTCACAGATAAATGGAAGTGAAGAATGAAGCTCACATCAGTGGGCTTTATTTTTATTGTTGAAACGGTTAGAATCTTTGTATTAAGCAAATCGGAATTTTACGCACAGTTTGATAGAGGATAATGAGAACAGCC
>JALEJB010000037.1 GCA_022768825.1 Lachnospiraceae bacterium | reverse complement strand
CCGCCGGCATGGACGAGAAGCGGATATGTGCTGGGCTGGGATTCGGATGAATATAAGTACGTGCAGGGAAATACCGTGATCAATGCGGTGTGGATGGTTTCTCTGACGGGAGGAGATATCACAGAGCAGAAAGCGGTCGTTGGCGATACCCGTACGATCAATTATATTACGTATCTGGTGACCAGAGTAAAAACCGGCGACAACCGGGTGCAGGTGGTCGGATGTACGAAAAAATCACTGACGAGTGTCACGATTCCGAATACAGTAACCTTTGGCGGAAGAAGCTATAAGGTGACCAATATCGGAGCCGGTGTATTTCGTGATATGCCAAGTCTGGCAAAGCTGTCGATCGGAAAAAATGTGATCAAGATCAATAAGTATGCATTTTATAATTGTCCGAAACTAAAAAGCATTGTCATTCATTCATATGTTATGACAACTGTTGGAGAGAGGGCTTTTAAGAAGATTTATGTAAAAGCAAAGATTAATGTAAAGAATACATATATAAAGAAGTACAAAAATCTTCTGACGGATGCGGGACTGAGTCGGTACGCAACCGTATATTAATGACGTCAAAGAGACAGAAAGGTGACAGAATATGAACGTTTTAATTTTATTTGCGGGAATCTTATTAGTTGTATTGATCGCCGTTGTGGTGATCGTTGCAGCAGTTGCGGGAGCTACGGCTGCGGCAGTAACCGACGAAGAGGAAAGCGAAGACGAATAAAGAATGAAAAAGACCTTGGTCATTTCTGATCAAGGTCTTTTTATGAAAATGATGTTGCATTAAAGCACGTAATTTAATAGGGAATCCCCATCTTGTCAAACAGTCTTTTGAGTGAGTCGATTTCCAAAATCAGGATCATGCTGCTCTTGATGGTGGATCCTGCGATGATCAGATTCTCATCGATGTAGATGACCTGATTGCCGACGGCTTCAAAGTTTGATGACACCTTGGACAGTACATTTTCTACGGTGTCAATATACTCCGTAGGAGGAGTGATATTGATAAATGTATTGGTCAGTGATGCCAGTGAATTGACATAAGCAGCTGTTGTGATATTGCTGGTTTCTTTCACTGCCGACAGATCCATGCTGTTAATATCATCCAAAGTATTGATTTCTTTTGGATAAAAGGTGTTGATAATGCGGGATACAAACTGTCGCTGGACCACATGGAGCATAACTCCGTCGATATCTCCTTCCAAGCCGACAGCCAGTCCGACGACACGGCGATCCTTTCCACCGAGATACTGCGATACGTGATCATAATTGACCAGGCTGATCGTAGGTACCTCGATATCAACTGTGGTATTGAGCATAGAAGCTAAAGATGTGGCGGCATTTCCCGAACCGATATTGCCAATTTCACGTAAAACATCCAGATGCATCGCATTTAATTCATTTAAATTTTCAAACCCCATAGTTTTCTCCCCATATCTTGTGTGTTCGATTTGTACAATCTCGACAACATTTTTCTAATTATACCATATCATTTCTGTAATTGACAACAATTAAAATAAAAAGTACACTATAATATAAAAAGTAGACATAAGAGGGATAATGAATCTGGTGTACCTACCAAAATCAATGATACAAGGAGAAATAACATGAGCAAGGAATTGGCAAAGACATACGATCCAAAGGGAATCGAGGATCGTTTGTATGAGAAATGGGAAAGTAACGGCTATTTTCATGCAAAAGTAGATCGCAGCAAGAAGCCTTTTACAATTGTGATGCCACCGCCAAATATCACCGGTCAGCTTCACATGGGACATGCATTGGATAATACGATGCAGGATATCCTGATCCGCTATAAGAGAATGCAGGGTTACAATGCACTCTGGCAGCCGGGAACCGATCATGCTTCCATTGCGACTGAGGTAAAGGTCATTCAGTCACTGAAGGAGCAGGGAATTGACAAAGCGGATCTGACACGTGAAGAGTTTTTGGAAAAATGCTGGGAGTGGCGCGAGGAGTACGGCGGACGCATCGTAAAGCAGCTGCGCAAGCTGGGTTCTTCCGCAGACTGGGAGCGCGAGCGTTTTACCATGGACGAGGGCTGCTCTCATGCCGTACAGGATGTCTTTATCAAACTGTATAAAAAAGGATGGATCTATAAGGGCTCACGCATCGTCAACTGGTGTCCGGTTTGCAAGACTTCGATCTCTGATGCAGAGGTGGAGCATGAGGATCAGGATGGATTTTTCTGGCATATCAATTATCCGGTAGTCGGTGAGGAAGGTCGTTTTGTGGAAATCGCGACGACACGTCCGGAGACACTGTTCGGAGATACGGCTGTGGCTGTGAATCCGGATGATGAGCGCTATCAGGATATTATCGGAAAGATGCTTGTTCTGCCGACGACCGGAAGAGAGATTCCGGTGATCGCAGACAGTTATGTAGATAAAGAATTCGGAACCGGATGTGTGAAGATCACACCGGCACATGACCCGAATGACTTTGAGGTTGGGAAACGTCACAATCTGGAAGAGATCATTGTCATCAATGATGACGCGACGATGAATGAAAAAGCCGGAAAATATGTCGGAATGGATCGTTATGAGTGCCGCAAGGCACTGGTGGCCGATCTGGAAGAGATGGGACTTTTGGTAAAGGTCGTTCCGCATTCCCACAATGTCGGTACCCACGACAGATGTCATACAACGGTGGAACCGATGATCAAACAGCAGTGGTTCGTGAAGATGGACGAGATGATCAAACCTGCTGTGGAAGGTGTCAAAAACGGGGAGATCAAGCTGCTTCCGAAGCGTATGGAAAAGACGTATTTTAACTGGACGGACAATATCCGCGACTGGTGTATCAGCAGACAGCTTTGGTGGGGACATCGCATCCCTGCCTGGTACTGTGATGACTGTGGAGAGATGGTTGTATCCATCGAAAATCCGGGGGTATGTCCAAAATGCGGCTGCAAGCATATGACGCAGGACGAGGATACGCTGGATACCTGGTTTTCATCCGCATTATGGCCATTCTCGACGCTGGGCTGGCCGGAGAAAACCGAGGATCTGGATTACTTCTATCCAAATGATGTGCTGGTGACCGGATATGACATCATTTTCTTCTGGGTGATCCGTATGATCTTCTCAGGATACGAGCAGATGGGTGAAGCACCGTTCCATACAGTGTTGTTCCACGGTCTGGTGCGTGATTCACAGGGGCGCAAGATGAGTAAGTCCCTTGGAAACGGAATCGATCCGCTGGAGGTCATTGATAAATACGGTGCGGATGCGCTTCGTCTGACGCTGATCACGGGAAATGCACCGGGAAATGATATGCGTTTCTACTGGGAGCGTGTAGAGGCTTCCAGAAACTTTGCGAACAAAGTCTGGAATGCTTCCCGTTTCATTCTGATGAATCTGGATGGCAAGGAGCTGACAAAACCGGAAAACGATCAGTTAGAAGCTGCGGATAAATGGATCATTTCGAAATTGAATACGCTGATTGCGGAGCAGACTGCAAATATGGATAAATTTGAGCTTGGAATTGCCGTACAAAAGGTATACGACTTTATCTGGGATGAGTTCTGCGACTGGTATATCGAGATCGTGAAACCGAGAATTTACGCGTATGAGGAGAATCAGACTTCTTCGAATGCGGCTCTTTGGACACTGAAGACGGTTCTGTCTGATGCGCTCAAGCTGTTACATCCGTTTATGCCGTTTATCACAGAGGAGATCTTTACGGCACTGAATCCGGAAGTTGAGACGATCATGCTTGCGGATTGGCCGGTTGCAATGGATGCAAATTCCTTTGCAAAAGAAGAGCAGATGATCGAGCATCTGAAGGATCTGGTACGCGGTGTTCGTAATGTCCGCACGCAGATGGATGTGCCGGTATCCAGAAAAGCAAAGCTTTTCATCACGTCTGATCAGGCTGAGGTAAGGGAAGTATTTGAACTGCTCAAAGGATCCTACATGACCCTGGCAAGTGCAAGTGAAGTCGTGGTACAGGAGGGCAAGGACGGAATTGGCGATGATGCGGTTTCTGTTGTGATCCCGGATGCAGTGATCTACATGCCGCTGGAGGATCTGGTTGATTTTGAAAAGGAAAAAGAGCGCCTCTTAAAAGAGAAAAAGCGTCTTGAGGGCGAGCTGAAGAGATCCGAAAATATGCTTTCCAACGAGAAATTCATCAGCAAAGCGCCTGCAGCGAAGATCGAAGAGGAGAAAGCAAAACAGCAGAAGTATCAGCAGATGATGGAACAGGTGGAGGAACGGCTTCGCCAGTTTGAGCAGAAGTAACAAAATTCAAAAACAGTTATAATATATTTATTGAAAAGTGCCGATGTCTATTTTATACTAAAATAAACATCGGTATTTTTAATACTCCTGAGAGAGAAGGTGAAACCATATGCCATTAGCGATGCCTTTGATTGTAAAAAGCGAAGACCTGATGGAAGCTTATATGATCGCTCCACCATGTAATCCCGGAGAGAACTATACGTTGGATTATTTAAATGACTGTCTGCGGATCAATGAGATCAAAATCGGTATTTTGACGGATCAGCTGGAGCAGATCATTGAGAAACGTTTATACGGAAAAAAGATATTAGTTGCCAAAGGAGCTGCTCCGGTTGACGGAAAAAACGGTTACTTTGAATATATGTTTAATACGGAACTGAACAACAAGCCCGTCGAGCGGGAGGATGGTTCCGTTGATTACAAGAACACGAAGATGATCGAACTGGTAGAGCCGGGACAGGTGATCGCGGTTTATCATCATGCCACCAAGGGAACAAACGGATATAATCTTGCTGCCCAGTTCCAACTTGCCAAAAGCGGTGTGGAACTTCCGCCACTGCGGGGAACCGGCTTCGAATGCATGGAAGACGGGGTCACTTACAAAGCGACGACCGGTGGCAAGATCACGGAAATGAATGACCGTGTCAACATCTTCCCGGTTCATGAACTATATGGAGATGTGGATCTGTCTACGGGAAATATTGACTTTAACGGGGATGTCATCATTCACGGGAATGTGCGTGAGGGCATGACGGTCAAGTGTACCGGAACTGTCACGGTTGATAAGATCGTAGAAAATGCGACCATTGATGCGAAAAAAGGCATCGTTTTACGAGGCGGTGTACTTGGAAGCGGTGGCGCGCAGATCACTTCGAGAGGCGATATCGCCGCATTGTTTATCGAGTATGCCCATGTGCGTACAGAAGGAAACATCACGGCGGATTCTTTTCTGGACAGTCATATTTACGCAGGCGGTCATATTCATCTGAATGGAAAAAAAGGCTGCATCGTAGGTGGTACGACACATGCTGTGTGTGGAGTGTCTGCGACTGCGATCGGCAATGATGCAGGAGCCAACACGGAAGTGACGGTAGGTGTGCATCGGGATGTTTTTCGTAAGATGCATCTTGGTCATACTGCGATGGTGAAAAACCGCCAGATGCTGGAAAAGATTGAGATTGGGCTCCGTCAGTTGGAGACCATGCTGGTACAGCAGGGACTGGAGATTCGTCAGGATCCGAGATACACGGCTCTCGTCAAGGAAAAGATCCGTCTGTCGGCTGAGATCGCAGGTCAGAAAGAGGAAGAAAATGTACAGCAGCAGCTCTTGCAGTCTTCCATGGGCGCGACGATCGAGGTTGTCCGCGATATCTATGTCGGAACCAAGATCGGTATTGATGAGCAGTTGTTGGCTCTTCCCGCAGACCAGCATACGGTTGCTTTTCGGAAGCGGAACGGACATATCATCATGGAAAGTATCGGATATACCACGCGATAATTGTCAGATTGTGCGAAAAGAAAATAAAAATATAAGGGAAATGCCCTTGCGAAAAGTCATCTCTGTGAGTTATATTAGAGGTGGCTTTTTTGTATCTATTTTTTTGTTAATAAGTAGGGAGAGATTTTATGATAAATTTTGAGGAAGAATTAAAACGTTTTACGCCAAGTCAGGAGATTGAAGATGCGGAAAACGAGATCTATGAGCATGACATCACGGATATGACAGATATTATGCAGCAGATGATGGGCGAGTTGAAGAGGATGAAGTAAAAATGGAATGTTATAATTGTGGAATTGTACTTGGTAAGGAAAAGATCTGCCCAAGCTGCGGGGTCGATCTGCGCATCTATCGTAAATTCGTTGGAATATCCAATTTTTTATATAATCAGGCACTTGCAAAGGCACAGACGAGAGACCTGTCGGGAGCAGTCGCAGACCTGCGTCTGAGCCTGCAGTATAACAAAGTAAATACCAATGCGAGAAATCTGCTGGGACTCGTCTATTATGAGATGGGCGAGGGTGTTGCGGCGGTTAAGGAATGGATGATCAGTAAGGGATATCAGGCTTCGGAGAATCTGGCATCCGAATATCTGGAGCAGACAAGGAAAAATCCGGCTGAGAAGGATCGGATGAATCAGCAGGCGAGAAAGTTTAATCAGGTTCTGACCTATTGCAGACAGGACAGCATTGATCTGGCTGTCATTCAATTGAAAAAGCTGCTGAATGACAACCCGAAGTTGGTGCGCGGCTGGCAGCTCATGGCGCTGATCGCCCTGTCTCAGGAAAATCTGGAACAGGCAAAGAAGGCTCTTCGGAATGCGGAGAGGATTGACAATAACAATCCCCTTACAATACGCTATCAGAAGATGCTGGAGCACTTAGAAAAAAAAGGTGCCGGAAGAAAGCAAAAGCAATCGCAGTCGATCCGTTACAGCAACGGCAATGATACGATCATCCAGCCGAAGCTGCGGCGGAATACCGGTTCCATGGGGATTGTCTTAAATATTTTGATCGGTCTGATCGTCGGAGCAGCTATTACGAGCTTTTTGTATGTGCCCGGCATCCGAAAGAAAGCGGTCAGTGACGCAAATCAGGCAGTCACGGAAGCCAACAATACCATCGCGGATAAGAATCAGACCATCAAGGCACTGGAGGAAGAGATCAGTTCCTTAAATGCAAAGGTGGATTCGGAATCAAATAAGGCAAAAAAACAAAAGGAAGCTGCGAAGTCGGTAGATACGCTTCTGAAAGCATATGATGCATATATCAATGAGGATATTGAACTGGCAGGTGATTATCTGGAATCTATTGATGCATCCGATCTGTCGGCAGATTCGCTCTCCGTGATGACGACACTTCAGGAGAAAGTAAACCAGCAGTATCTGTCGGTGACCTATGATGCCGGAATGGATGCGTATAATCGTTATCGTTATACGGAAGCCATCGAATCACTGAGCAAAGTTGTATCTGTGGATGAAAATTATGCGGAAGGGGAGGCATTGTACTGCCTCGCACAGGCGTATCGCAAGTCCGAGGATCATGAGAAAGCCATCGAAACATATGCAAAAGTTTGTGAGCTCTATCCGAATTCGAGCCTTTCTTATAATGCCGAGCGCTATATCACGGAGCTGCAGGAGACGATTGAGAACAATCGGTAACGGAAATTGAATATGATTTACAAAAGACACATTTTCAGGGAAAATGTGTCTTTTTTGATGGAGGATTTTATAATGGAATTTAGTTACAACAAGCAAAATGGCAGTCTGAAAATCTGTATGCCGCCGGAATTGGACGAATGCAGTGTCAAAGATATGCGCAGTGACGCAGATCTTTTGATCGATACCTATCAGGTGAGACATCTCATCTTTGATTTCTCGAATACGGTATTTATGGACAGCTCCGGTGTGGGGATGCTGATCGGACGATGCAAGCAGATGCATTACCGGACGGGGACAAGCAAGGCGATCCATGTCAATGACCGGGTGCGAAAGATCTTTCGGTTATCGGGACTGGAGCATATGATCGCAATTGAGGAAGAGGAGGAAGATCATGAATAGAGAAAAAAGTGTGATGGAGCTTTCCTTTGATTCGTATCCGGAAAATGAGCAGTTTGCAAGAACCGCAGTGGCGGCTTTTCTGATGGACTTAAATCCTACGTTGGATGATCTGGAGGATGTCAAGACTGCTGTCAGCGAGGCGGTGACCAATGCGCTGATCCACGGATATGAAAAACTGCCGGAGGGAAGCGGTCGTGTACAGCTGCGGGGTGAGAAAGCAGGACGGGTTGTCACGGTGGAGATCTCGGATCAGGGAAAAGGAATTGAAAATATTGCTCAGGCGATGGAACCCTTTTTTACCACAAGACCGGATATGGATCGTTCGGGTCTTGGGTTTTCATTCATGGAAGAGTTTATGGATGAGGTACATATTACTTCCGAAGTGGGGCGCGGAACAAAGGTGACTCTGCGCAAGGCTCTTTGACGCGAGAAGAAACAAAAGAGTTACTTCGGTTGGCACAGGAAAAAGACCAGTCGGCAATTGACAGGCTGGTGATGGAAAATCAGGGATTGGTCGGATGTGTGGTCAAGCGGTTTGAAAACCGCTTGATCAATGTGGAAAGGGAGGATCTGTTTCAGATCGGGATGATCGGACTGATGAAGGCAATCGAGCGATTTGATCTGAGTATGGATGTGTGCTTTTCCACTTATGCGGTGCCTCTTGTAATGGGCGAGATCAGACGCTTTCTGCGTGATGATGGGGCGATCAAGGTGAGCCGCAGCTTAAAGGAGACAGGAAGTCGCCTGCGGAGACTGCAGGACGAGCTGGAGAAACAATTGGGACGGGCAGTGAGCTTTGAGGAATTACAGGAGCACAGCGGGCTGCCGGCCGAGACGATCACACTTGCGATGGAGGCAGGTGCACAGATCGAGTCGCTTCAAAGTACGGTTTATTCCGGCGATGGAAAGGAACTGCTTTTGGAGGATCAGGTGGCAGATCCGGGCGATGGGGAGACGACGGTACTCAACAATGTCATGGTAGAACAGCTGCTGAGTCATCTGCAGGTACCGGAACAGCAATTGTTAAAACTTCGTTATTTTGATGAATGTACCCAGTGTGAGGTGGCAAAAAGGCTGGGAATGACCCAAGTTCAGGTGAGCCGCACAGAAAAAAAACTGCTGGAAAAACTGCGTGTATTGATGTAGAATAACAAATAACTATATGCTTAAGAAATGTAAGGATTCAACAAAGGAGAAAGACAGTGAAAGAAAAGAAGATTCTGTTGTTTCCGGTTTTGGTATATGTATTTCATACCCTGTATTTACTGGAAACAAGTATCGTGTTTCATTGACCCAGCTGGGTTGCTGCGACTGCGATCTTTGGATTGGTCGGATGCCTTGCGCTGGCGAAGATGAAAGGAATGGACACATTACTGACAAAAGAATTTTTTGCATGCGCCGTTTGGATGAATTTATGGATGTACCTCGCTTATCACGGTGGTGTAGTCAAAATGTTCGGCACGGTTGCCGGAGCAATCGTGCTTTTGTCGTTGTTTGACGAAGTTCTCGTTAATTATACGTCCATTTTTTGTACAGCCGTGTTGTTTGTTCTGGATCAGTTTGTCTGGAACCGGATGGACCTGAGCAGCCGGGACTCGGTTGTGACTGTGTTTTTTCAATACGGTGCGCTGTTTGTCATCGCTATTGTCGAGATGATGCTTTTGAAATCCAGAATCAAACAGGAGGCAGATCTGGATCAGACCATCGAAGAACTCAAGCAGGCGGAGCACGCCAAAGGCGATTTTATGGCAAATATCTCTCACGAAATACGTACTCCGCTCAATACCATCTGTGGAATCGGCAATGATCTGATGGAACAGAAATTAGATGAGCAGATACGGGATGATGTGTTTGATATTGTGACTGCCGGAAGAAATTTAAAGGCGTTGGTGTCGGATCTGTTGGATTTTACAGAGCTGGAAAATGAGACGGTAGATTTGGTGGAAGAGCCGTATAATCTGACCAGCGTCATCAATGACGCGGTCAATATGGCAGTGGCTTGGAACCGGGATAAAAAGCTGGAGCTGATCGTGGATTGTGACGCAAATCTGCCGAACAGTCTGCTGGGTGATCAGCAGAAGATCTACCGTGTGATCGTGAATCTGTTACATAATGCCGTGAAATTTACAGATCAGGGTGGCGTGACGCTGCGCATCACGGGAAGAAGAGAAGCATATGGACTGAATCTGATGGTCAGTATCGAGGATACGGGAATCGGTATCAAGGAAGAAATGATGGAGGTACTCTATTCCGTCTACAATCAGATTGATACCAGTATGAACCGAAGAAAAGGTGGTGTGGGACTGGGCCTTGCGATCTCAAGAAGACTGATCTCCAAAATGAATGGCTTTTTGAACATTGAGAGTGAATACGGTGTGGGTACAAAGGTGACCTTTGTCATTCCGCAGACGATTGTAAAGGATGAACCTCTGGTTTCGATCAAACCAGAAATTGCAAAAGACATTCGAGCCGCGTACTATCTGAATCTGGATAAATATCAGTTTGCGTCGATCCGCGACGACTATCTGAATTGTGTACAGCATATTGTGGACGCATTGCATCTGCCGGCTATCCGCTGCAATAATCTGAGAGAGGTCAAACGACGTGTGGAGCGGGAAAGGATCACGCATTTATTTGTCGCCCAGGTGGAGTATCTCGAAGATCCGGAGTATTTTAACAGCCTTGTGGATCAGCTCACTGTCATATTGATCGTGGATGATTTCAGTAATCGTATCCTGCCGGGACGAGGGGTACGTGTGATCTATAAGCCGTTCCATGTGTTTGCGGTTGCGACGATTCTCAATCGGGAAAGACTGGAAACGGATGATTATCTGGAGCGTTGGATCAACCGTCGGTTTGTGGTAAAGGATGCAAAGATTCTGGCTGTGGATGACAACGCGATGAACCTAAAGGTGGTAGACCGTCTGCTTCGCAAATATGGAATCCAGATCACGACAGTGATGAGCGGGGAAGAGTCCTTGCGCATGATCGAAGAGAATCATTATGACTTCGTCTTTATGGATCATATGATGCCGGAGATGGACGGTGTGGAAACGCTACATGAGATCCGGAAGCTTCCGCAGGTATGGGCAAAGACGATGCCGGTGGTTGCGCTGACAGCAAATGCGGTGGCCGGTGCCAGAGAGATGCTTTTGGCGGAGGGTTTTGATGACTTTGTGGCAAAGCCGATTGAAAAGTCCCAGTTGGAACGTGTATTACACAAGTATCTGGCTACAAAGATTGAAATGGTCGAGGACGAAGAGGACAAATATCTGATCCAGCCGCTCAACGTGAAAAAAACAAAAGAAGAAAAAGCGGACAAGCGCGAGGGAGGTACAAGTGATGATTAAGAAAATAAAGCAATACTTTCACTCCCAGACGGATGCACAGATTGCGTTGTTTCAGGTGCTGTTTGGCGGTGGATTTCTGGTACTGATCGGTTGTCTGATCCTCTCGTTTTTCCTTCGGCTTTCGCTCAACAGCTCCCTTGGCATCTTCATCGGTGCCATGCTTGTCGGATTGTTCTGGGTCATCGGAAACCGTTTTCGGTGTTATGATACGTGTGCGTTTGTGGCGATGCTGATCCTGAATCTGATCCTTTTTCCGATCACCTTTTTCCAGAGCGGAGGCGTGTACAGCGCGTCACCGATCTGGCTGGTGTTAGGCGTGATCGCCCTGTTTTTTGTGCTGCAGGGGAAAAGACTTATGATCGTCTTTATCCTTTCTGTCCTCACGGATGCAGGGTGTTTTCTTGTTTCTTATCTGAAACCGCAGTGGGTGACACCGGTTGGTGATGAAGCAGCGATCTTTCGTGATATCGCACTGGGCTATGTGGTGCTGATATTGATTGTGGCATCTCTCATCTGCTTTTTGCGAGGCGTCTATGACAGAGAACGACAGCGCAACGAACGTCAGCAGGTGGAGCTGGAGTCGGCACTTCAGACCCAAAGCCGTTTTCTTGCCAATATGAGTCATGAGATCCGCACGCCGATCAATACGATCATCGGATTAAACGAGATGACCCTTCGGGAGGATATCTCCGATGAGGTGGCGGAAAATGCGGTCAATATCCAGCGGGCAAGTAAGATGCTTTTGACGCTGATCAATGATATTCTGGATCTGTCTAAAATAGAATCCGGAAAAATGGAGATCATTCCGGTTCAATATGAGACCAGCGCATTATTCAGCGAGATTGTGAATCTGAACTGGGTGCGCGCCCATGAAAAAAATCTGGAGTTTCGTATTTCCGTCTCTCCGCAGCTTCCTTCCATGTTGTATGGAGATGAGGTGCGCATCAAACAGATCATCACCAATCTGATGACAAATGCCATCAAATATACGCAAAAAGGTTCGGTGACGCTGGTGGCGGATTGCGAACGGGTCGCCATGAACCGTGTGCGCTTAAAGATATCGGTCAGTGACACCGGAATCGGAATCCGTCAGGATGATATGCAGAAGCTGTTTGATTCTTTTAAACGTGTGGATGAAAAACGAAACCGTGGTGTGGAGGGAACCGGACTTGGACTTTCGATCTGTAAGCAATTGGTGACACTGATGGGCGGACAGATCTATGTGGACAGTATTTATCAGAGAGGTTCCACGTTTACGGCAGAGTTTGAGCAGGAGATCATCAAGGATGACCCCATCGGAGAGATTCATTATGAAAAGGCCGGTGCAAAACGAAGCAACGAGTATCAACAGAGCTTTGAGGCACCGCAGGCGCGGGTGCTCGTGGTGGATGATAACAAGATGAATCTGCTGGTTGCGAAGAAGCTGCTTCGAAAGACCAGGGTCATAGTGGATACGGCAAGCTCCGGCAGGGAATGTCTGGAACTGACAGAAAAAAATGCATATCATGTGATCTTTATGGATCATCTGATGCCGGAGATGGATGGCGTGCAGACATTGGAAGCAGTCCGAAAACAGATCAACGGATTCTGCCAGAATATTCCGGTGATCGCGCTGACGGCAAATGCCATGTCCGGAGCCAAGGAACAATATCGAAAGCTCGGATTTCAGGATTACCTTGCAAAGCCCATCAATGCGGCATTGTTTGAGGCAGTTCTGATGCATTATCTGCCGCAGGAGCTGATCGAATACGAGAATGTCTCTTCCGGTCAGAGCAGTAAAGAGGGCTTCCGTGTGATCGGTGAAGAGAATAAACGAAAGATCGTTATCACCACCGATACGGTCTGCGATCTGCCAAAAGAATTTTATATGGAATATGACATTCCATATATGTATTACTATGTAGAGACGGAAAAAGGACGTTTTCGCGATATGCAGGAGATTCAGCCGGATAATCTTCTGGAGTATATCCAAGAAACAGGTACCATTGCAAAATCTGAGCCGCCGACGGTGGAAGAGTATGAAAAATTCTTTGGAGATACGTTGGCGACGGCTGAGAAGATCATCCATATCTCGATGGCAAAGGATGCCTCTCAGGGATATGCGAGAGCGTGCAAGGCGGCGCAGGGATTTGGACATGTCACCGTTGTCAACAGCGGTCATCTGTCAAATGGTATGGGAATTTTGGTGCTGCATGCCGTACAGCTTGTGTTGGATGGTATGACGGATGTGGGTGAAATTGTAGCAGATCTCGAGCGGTATCGAAAAAGGATCTCCACCAGCTTTATCGTAGCACATTCAGATAACCTGTACCGTGGCGGACGAATGAATAAGACCGTCTATCAGCTGACGGAGTTATTAAATGTGCATCCGGTTCTCGTGATGAAAAAGAATGGGATCCATGCCGGAGAGCTGTTGATGAGCGATGTGGAAAAGGCTTATATACGCTATATACGAAAGAAATTAAAAGGAAAGAAAAATATTGATACGAGGCGTCTGTGTATGGTACATGCGGGATGTTCACCTGCACTTCGTGCCCGTATATTAGAAGAAGTAGCCAAGTATCAGAAGTTTGATCAGATTATTACACCGAAGGCCTCAGCGGCGATCACCAGTAACTGCGGAGAGGGATGTTTTGGTCTGATGTTTGTTAAGAAAGAGCGTTAGGAGAAAAAATGACGAAAGTTTGTGTCAAAAAACCGTTTTATGTGTTAGTAGCAGTCATCATTGTGCTGACGATTGGTTTTGTCAGTATCACAAGGATGCAGACGGATCTGATGCCGGATATGGAGATGCCGTATCTGGCTGTGATCGTCACCGAGCCTGGCGCATCGCCGGAGCAGGTAAAGATGGATGTGACGGAACCGGTGGAAAGCGCACTTGGTACCGTAAATGGAGTGGAAAATATCACCAGTACTTCTTCGGCAAATTATGCGACAGTGATGCTTGAATTTGGGGATGATACGGATATGGATGCGGCACTGGTGCGCGTGTCTATGGCGCTGGATTCGCTGGAGCTTCCTGAGGAGTGTGGGCAGCCGAATATTCTGGAGGTTTCCATGGATATGATTGCTACGATGTATGCAAGCGTGGACTATGAGGGTCGGGATATCAAAGAGGTGACCACCTTTGTGGATCAGGTGGTACGTCCGTATCTGGAGCGTCAGGAAGGTGTCGCAAATATTGTTGCCAGCGGAATGGTTGAGGACACGGTAGAGATTCGTCTCAATCAGGAGAAAATCGATAAGATCAATCAAAAAATTCTGACCCAGACCAATGAGAAGCTTGCCGATGCGCAAAAGGAAATTGATGATGCAAAGGTAAGTCTGGAAGATGGCAAAGCGGAGCTGAAAAAGCAGAAAAAGAATCTGGAAAAGCAGCAGAATGATACGAATCAGGAACTTGCATCTTCGAATGTCCAGCTGGCGCAGGCGCAAGCATCAAAGGCTGCGTATGAGTCTTCACTCAACAGTCTGCAGGCCGGCAAGAGTGCGCTTGAGGCGGAGAAAAAAGCATACAAGGATGCCAAAATGGAAGAAACCTATGAGTCCATGGATGCGATGTTTGCAGCCTATCAGTCCTCGCTCGGCGAGGCGGCTGCCAATAGTCAGATCACGATTCCGGGCAGTGTGCAGGAAGCGGTGGCAAATAAGGAGAACCTGCAGGCATTTTTAGATTGGATGGATTCTCTCGGATATGGGGATCAGATCAAAGAAGTCAATTATGACACGTTAAAACAGCTTTCGGATGTGGTGACGGTACGTCTGCCGCAGATTGATACCGAGCTTGCCAATCTGGACACCGAGATTGCGGCTGCGCAGGCGGTGGTGGATCAGATGTCGGATCAGATGAAGGATATGGATGAGCAGCAGACACAGGCGGTCGCCGGCGGATATTCTGCGGCAGCAGGCTTTGGCTCGGCGCAGGCACAGATCGCATCCGGCGAGGAACAGCTGAAATCAGCCGAAGCGGATCTGGAGGATGCACAGGCGAAGGTGGATGAGGCCAAGGAGGCCGCCCTCAAAAACGCGAATCTGGATGCACTTCTCAGTCTGGAAACACTTTCATCGATTATTTACTCACAGGATTTTTCGATGCCGGCCGGATATATCAATGATAAGGACGATAATCAGTGGCTTGTTGAGGTGGGCGATCACTTCAGTGATACCGAGGAACTGGGAGATCTCGTCCTGACGAAAATTGATGGCGTTGGCAAGATCAAATTGAGCTCGGTTGCGGATATCACGACAATTGACAATGCAGGCGAAACTTATGCAAAAATGAACGGTAATGAAGCGGTTTTGCTTGCCATCTATAAATCCAGTACAGCGAGCACTTCGGATGTATCGGGATCTATTGCGGAAGCATTTGATGAACTGGAGAGTCAGTATGAGGGCCTGACACTGACGCCGATCATGAATCAGGGTGACTACATCACGATGATCCTGCATAGTGTGCTCAGTTCGATTTTGCTTGGCGCGTTGCTTGCGATCATCGTGCTGGCGCTCTTTTTGAAGGATGTCAAACCGACGATCGTAGTAGCATTCAGTATTCCGTTTTCGGTCTTTTTTGCAATTATCATCATGTATTTTACAAAGATCACCCTCAATGTCATGTCGCTTGCCGGTCTGACGCTGGGTATCGGTATGCTGGTCGATAATTCCATCGTTGTGATGGAAAATATCTACCGACTGATCGGAAAAGGCATGAGTGCGCCGAAAGCGGCTGTACAGGGAACAAAACAGGTGGCAGCTCCGATCATCGCATCGACGGCAACCACAATCTGTGTATTTTTACCGATGGTCTATACATCCGGTATGATCAGTCAGATGCTGATCCCGTTTGCATTTACAATCAGTTACGCATTGATCGCATCGCTGATCGTTGCGATGACCGTGGTGCCGACGATGAGTTCGGTGCTGATGCGTTCATCGAAGGTGAGACGCCGTCCGTTGTTTGAAAAGCTCCAGAACGGTTATGGAAAGGTGCTGGGCTGGTGTCTGCGTTTCAAGATCGTTCCACTGGCCATTGCAATCGTGCTGTTTGTGCTGAGCGTGGCAAAATGCTTTGAGACGGGGCTGAATATGCTGGATGATATGGAGAGCAATCAGATCTCCGCAACACTTACGATGGACGATGAGGATGATAAAGAAACCTGTTATGCCACAGCGGATGAGGTGATGAACCGGATCCTGTCGGTGGACGGAATCGCAAAGGTCGGTGCATTGGATGGAAATACATCCGCAGTCAGCGTGGCAGGTGCCGGTGGCACGGATAATTACAGAAGCTTCACATTCAGTATTTTGACGGATGATGAGATCAAGACGACCGGACAGTTCCAAAAAATCATCTCAGATATCGAAAAAAAGACAAAGGATGTGGATTGTAAAGAATTTGAGGTGACATCTTCTGCCCTCGGAAGTATGGGTTCCATGTTCGGAAGCGGATTGGAAGTCGACATCTATGGAAGTGAACAGGATGAACTGATCAAGATCAGTGAAGATGTCATGGCGATGATGGCAGACATCGAGGGTACGGAGAATATCAAAAACGGTGTGTCAGAGGATAGCAAGACAGTGCATCTGGAAATTGACCGGAATAAGGCAGCAGCCTGCGGGCTGACAACCGCACAGATCTTCCAGGAAATCGCCAAACAGACTTCGACGGAAAAAACGGCAATCTCCATGACGACAGAGGGAACCAGTGTCGATGTCAATGTGGTGGATGAGACCGATCCGCTGACCTATGAAAATCTGCTGGATCTTGAGATCACAGTGGATCAGACGGACATGGACGGTGAGAGCAAGTCGAAGACCTATAAGCTTTCCAAATTCGCTACGATGTCCGATGGCTACAGCTTAGACAGCATCTTACGTGAGAATCAGAGCAATTATATGGCAGTGACTGCAGAAGTACAGGATGGCTACAATGCGACGCTGCTGGCCCGCGACCTGCAGGAACAGCTGGATGCCTATGAGCTTCCGGACAATTACACGATGGATATGGGTGGAGAGTCCAGTCAGGTTATGGATATGGTAAATCAGATGCTGCAGGCGATCGCGCTGGGACTGCTTTTGATCTATCTGGTCATGGTGGCACAGTTCCAGAGTCTGCTCAGTCCGTTTATCATCCTCTTTACGATCCCGTTGGCATTTACCGGTGGTATGCTGGGACTGCTCATCTTTGACCGGTCGATTTCAGCAATCGCGTTGATGGGCTTTATGATCCTGATGGGTACGGTTGTAAACAATGGTATTGTGTTTGTAGATTACACCAACCAGCTTCGTATGCAGGGCGTGGAGAAGCATATGGCATTGATCGCAACCGGAAAGACCCGTATGCGTCCGATCCTGATGACGGCGTTGACCACCATTTTATCCATGTCTGTGATGGTATTTTCACAGGATGCCGGAAATGCGATGCAAAAGAGTATGGCAATTGTCGTGGCATGTGGTCTGGTATACTCCACACTGATGACACTGTTTATCGTTCCGGTGATGTATGATATCCTTTACCGCAAGCAGCCAAAGGTGATCGATGTCGGCGATGAGAGTGATCTGGACGGAATTCCGGACGAAGCGGAAGAAATTATAGCGCAGATGAATTTATAAGAAGGTGTCGGATTCCTGCAATCATTTGATCGGCGCAGTATCTGACACTTCTTGAACCTCGCCCCTTTGGGGAGAGGTGTCATGCGAAGCATGACGGAGAGGGGAAGAAACGTTAATAATCTAAAACATTTTTTCTTGACAGAATAGGTTTATGGTTATAGATTGCAAATAAGTCTATGACTATAATAACGATTTAGACGGCTGTTTTTGGACAATTGAATCAAAAAATGTTTTACAACTTCTCATTACATAAAAATGTGCAGATGCACATAAAATGGGAATGAATATTGAAATTCAACTTGTTCTGTGATAGAATATCATTACTAAAAAGTGTGCAGATGCACAGAAATGGGAAGTGTAACAATGGAAATTAAACGAGACGCTTACCTGCAGCAGCTAATTGAGCGAAAAGATAACGGAATGATAAAGGTGATTACCGGCATTCGTAGATGTGGTAAATCCTATTTGCTGTTTACTATTTTTAAGAGATACCTTCTGGAAAACGGTATTGGTGCCGACCATATCATTGAGATTGCATTGGACGGTATTGAGAACGAGGAATTAAGAGATCCCAAGGTGTGTTTCAAGTATATCAAGGATGCTATGAAGGACGATGGGAAGTATTATCTTCTTCTGGATGAAGTACAGTTCATGCCACGATTTGAGGAAGTGTTGAACAGTCTGCTCCGCATGAACAGTATTGATGTGTATGTCACCGGAAGTAACTCCAAGTTCCTGTCCAGCGACATTGTGACCGAGTTCCGTGGCAGAGGTGACGAGATCAGAATCTATCCCCTCTCTTTTGCAGAGTTTTATTCTGCTTATGACGGCGATTATGATGATGCCTGGGATGACTACATGATCTACGGAGGATTGCCGCAGGTCGTAGGCTTTCAGAGCGAACGACAGAAAGCAGACTATCTGAAAAATATCTTTGCAAATGTTTATCTGAAGGATGTTATTGAAAGAAATAAGATTCAGAGCGTAGATGAGATTGGTATTCTGGTTGATGTGCTTGCATCTGCAATCGGCGCAACGACCAATCCTTCAAAGATTGCCAATACCTTTGCCAGTGAGCGCCAGATGACTTATACCAACAAAACCATTTCCAACCACATCGACTATCTGGCAGATGCCTTTTTGATTTCCAAGGCAAGCCGATACGATAT
>JALEJB010000021.1 GCA_022768825.1 Lachnospiraceae bacterium | reverse complement strand
GAAAGGCGCGACCAATGTTCGGGACAGATCTGCGAGAAGCTGGCAAAAAACGAGCTTTTTTTGCAGGCTTCGTATATCTGTTTTTATGCACCGCTCGGAAGTGAAGTCGATGTGTGGCCCCTTTGGGAAAGGGCGCGTGCCCTGGGAAAACACACAGCATTTCCGAAGGTGTTCGGCGATACGATGCGTTTTTTTGAAGTCACAGACAGAGGGCAGCTTGAAGAAGGATGTTTTCATGTTCTGGAGCCTGACATGGATCAATGCGAAGAGGTCAGTAAAAAAGGGATTCTGGTGCTGACACCGGGTCTGATGTTTGACGAGACGGGCAACCGGTGCGGTTACGGCAGAGGATATTATGACCGCTTTTTTGCCACGCATCCGGACGCAGTCAGTATCGGGATTGCCTTCGAGCAGCAGATGCTGGAGCCGGGAGTCATTCCGGTTGATACCTATGACGAACCGCTTCGCTATATTCAGACGGAACGACGGTGGATCGAACGCGAGTTTCGCTATGAGGAACTGGTGGAGCGTATCAGTGGCTGCAGGCGTTTTGGCAATGAACCGGGAATTGTCTGTTCGAGGGAGGCGCTGGCACTTTTGGGCAACCCGCAGGATACGCTTCGATTTGTACATATAGCGGGAACCAACGGCAAGGGGAGCGTCGCCGCTTTTTTACATGAGATCTGTGTGCAGGCAGGGATTCGCGTAGGATTATTTATCTCGCCCCATTTATATGAGTTTCGGGAGAGAATCTCCATCGGCCATGTGCGGATACCGGAAGAAGCTGTCGTAGAGCTTGGCACAAGGGTTTTGAAGGTCAATGATACGCTGGCACTGTCCAGACAGATCAATCTGACGATGTTTGACTATTGTATGGCGATCGCGATGCTGTACTTTCAGAGGCAGCAGGTGGAACTGGTGATCTTAGAAACCGGTATGGGCGGACGGCTGGACTCGACAAATGTGATCGAGCCGCCGCTTGTGAGCGTGATCACAAAGATCGGACTGGAGCATACGCAGTATCTGGGTGACACCCTGACAAAGATTGCGGGTGAGAAGGCAGGAATCTTAAAGAAGGGTACCCATGCCGTGATTCTGCGACAGGACGAGGAAAGTGAGCGGGAATTGCTCCGCGTCTGTGCGGAAAAACAGATTGACTATGAATTGACGCAGCCCATCACGGAGTATGCGGATGCTGATACATTTACCTATCAGGGTCGAAGCTATCGCAAGCCGGGCATGATCGGATATTATCAGCAGGATAACGCAGCGGCAGCGATCCATGCGGCGCACATGTTAAGAGCCCTTGGTTTTAGCCGGCTGACCGACGAAAAAATATCTGACGGCATTGCGCATGCACACTGGAGCGGACGCATGGAGCGGGTGTGGGATTTTCCCTTTGTGCTGCTGGATGGCGCGCACAATCCCTGTGGGGTGCAGGCATTGGCAGACAGTCTGGCCAAAGCATATCCCGGCGAGAAATTCTGCTTTTTTATGGGTGTAATGGCGGACAAGGATTTTGTGCAGATGGCACAGCTCATTCTGCCGATGGCACAGCGGATCTATACGCTGACTCCGCACAGCGACAGGGCACTGGAGGCGGATGCGCTCAGACAGCGAATGGCAGTGCTTGCAGCGCAGGAAGGTGCAGGCTGTGACATCGGCGTGGTAGGGGATGTGCGATCCCTGCCAAAGTATTTTGATCAAAACAGAAAAAACATCATCTTCGGTTCACTGTATCTGATTGGTGAGCTGAGAGAATTACTGATAGAAATGAGGAAGAACAAATGAGAGTAACTGTAAAAGTGGGTACATCGACGCTGGCATATCCTACCGGTCGATTGAATATCCGTCATGTGGAGGAATTGGCAAAGGTACTGAGCGATCTGAAAAATGCCGGTCACGATGTGGTACTGGTCAGCTCAGGAGCGATCGGAATGGGTGTCGGAAAGCTGCCGTTGGAAAGCCGGCCGAGCGATATCCCGACCAAACAGGCGGCGGCAGCCGTCGGACAGTGTGAACTGATGTATACCTACGACAAGCTTTTTTCGGAATACAATCACACGGTGGCACAGATTCTGCTGACCAGAACAGACTTTGATGAAGAGGAACGGAGGATCAATCTGGAAAACACATTGTTTCGTCTGTTGGAGCTGGGGGCGATACCGATCATCAACGAGAATGATACGATCGCCACAGAGGAGATCTCAGTGGGAGATAATGACACGTTATCCGCAGTCGTTGCGCGCTGTGTCAAATCCGATCTGTTGGTATTGCTTTCGGACATCGATGGACTCTATACCGCGGATCCGCGAAAAGATCCCAAAGCGCAGTTTATATCCATGGTAGAGGAAATTACACCGGAGATTGAAAGCCTTGCGGGAGAAAGCGGAACGACCCTTGGCACCGGCGGAATGGCCACCAAGCTTCATGCGGCACATATCGCTACGGAAGCCGGCTTTGACATGGTCATTGCCAATGGGGCAAGACCATCGATTTTGTATGATATCGTAGACGGTAAACGCGTGGGGACGCGTTTTCTCGGAAATAAGGATTGAATTGAAAGATAAAGAGGGATTGTGATGAAGAATGATCGGGGAAAACGGTTGCTTGCATGGCTGCTTGTGCTGGTGCTTGTATGTGGCGGCGGACAGACAATGGATGCGGCAACCAAAACTCCCGTACAAAAATATGGCCGGCTGTCTGTGGATGGCACACAGCTGGTGGACAAAAAAGGAGATCCGGTGCAGCTCAAAGGGGTGAGCTCCCACGGACTTTCCTGGTATCCGGAGTATCTGACCTACGATTCCATGAAGTATATGCGGGATAAATGGGGTGTCGAGGTGGTCAGACTTGCGATGTACACTGCGGAGTACAATGGATACTGTACCGGAGACGCACAGAACCAAAAGGCACTCAGAAGTAAGGTGTATCAATGTGTCAGGGATGCGAAAAAGCTGGGACTGTACGTCATTATCGACTGGCATATTTTAAGTGACGGCAATCCGCAGACCTACCGGAAGCAGGCAACGTCTTTTTTCAAGACGATGGCCAAAAAATACAAGGATTACAACAACGTCATTTATGAGATCTGCAATGAACCAAACGGTGGGACGAGCTGGTCACAGATCAAAAGCTATGCCAAGTCCGTGATCAAGACGATTCGAACCTATGACAAGGATGGAGTCATTTTGGTCGGTACGCCAAACTGGAGTCAGAGGGTTGATGCGGCAGTAGCAGATCCGATCAAGGGTTACAAAAATCTGATGTATACCCTGCATTTTTATGCGGCAACTCATACGGATTGGCTGAGAAATACGTTGGAAAATGCGCATGATCAGGGTCTGCCGATATTTGTCACAGAGTATGGGATCTGTGATGCATCCGGAAACGGTGCGGTCAATGTGAAAGAGGCAGACAAATGGATGAAGCTGTTAGATCAATATCAAATCAGCAGCTGTATCTGGAATCTGTCCAATAAGAATGAGAGTTCAGCATTGATCAAAGCAGGCTGCACGAAGAAAACAGGCTGGAAATCATCGGACTTATCACAGTCCGGCAAGTGGTTTGTAAAAATGATAAAGGGGTAGAAAGAAAAAGGGGTAGATATATGAAAAAGAAAATTTATATGGTATTATCCGCGCTGTTGATGACAGCTATGATATGCAGCGGATGTGGAACTGAAAAAGAGAAAACAGGAACAGATGTGGGCGCAGGTGAGCAGACCGAGGCTGGTGGACCGATCACCCTTCGGGTATGGGCAGGTGAAGAGGATCACGAGATGCTTACGAAGGTGGCAGATGCCTTTGTGGCAGAAAACAGTGGAACAGACATCACAATTGAGATCGAGGCAATGATGGAAGGTGAGTGTCGTTCCAATCTGCTTGGTGATGTTTTGAATGGACCGGATGTCTACACAACTACGGACGGAGATTTACAGTCGATCGTGGCAGGCGGTGCCGCATCTCCTGTTGTCAATGCAGACGAAATCAAAAAGAACAATATCGAGGCAGCCAATGAGGCGATGACGATCAAAGATACGATGTATGGATATCCGCTGACCGCTGACAACGGGTATTTCTTATATTACAACAAGAAATATTTTAGTGATTCAGATTTACAGACTCTGGATCAGATCTTGAAGGTCTGTGAAGAGAATGGAAAGAAATTTGCAATGGACTGGTCCAGCGGATGGTACTTATATTCGTTCTTTGGACAGACCGGATTGTCTGTAGGATTAAATCCGGACGGTGTGACCAACTTCTGTGATTGGAATTCAACAGACAATGCGATCAAAGGTGTAGATGTCGCAAATGCACTGCTTTCCATCTCGGGAAGTGACGCTTTCCTTGCAACCTCGGATTGCATCGGAGCAGCCGCCGCCGGAGACGCTATTGCATTTGTCAGCGGTGTCTGGGATGAAAGTGCGGTAAAGACAGCCTGGGGCAGAAATTACGGCGCATGTAAGCTTCCTACCTATACGGTAAATGGCAGTCAGGTACAGATGTCCTGCTACTTCGGATATAAGATGGTGGGTGTGAACCCATATTCCAAGCATTTGGAATGGGCGCATAAGTTTGCAGAATACATGACCAATGAGGAAAATCAGATCTTGCGATTTAAGATGCGCGGACAGGGACCATCCAATATCAACGCAGGACAGTCATCTGAGATCAAGGACGCATTGGCGATTCAGGCGGTGATCGCACAGTCGGAATTTTCTGAATTGCAGAGACTCGGTGGAAATTACTGGGGCGCATCCACAACACTTGGCAACACGCTGGCAGCAGGCAATCCGGATCATATCGACCTGCAGGAGTTGCTGGATACCATGGTAGAACAGACAACCGCATCAACCGTTCAATAGGAGGCATTATGGCTGAGAAGATAAAAAAGGAACCAAAAATAAAGAAAGAGAAAAAAGAGAAAGCACTGAAGCATAATCAAAAGCAGAGTATTAAGGGATGGTTGATCCTTCCTGTCGCAGCAATGGGAGTGATGATCCTGCTGGCCAATCTTTTTTCCATCAAAAGTCTGGGAAACGTCAATAAAGGCGCAAGTGTGATCGCGGACACCTATATGGAAGCGATCAGCGACCTCGGCGACATCCAGGGAGATATCAAGGATCTGCACAATCTGAGCCTTTCGCATATTGTTGCGACAGATGCGGAAACGATGATCGGACTGGTGGATTCCGTCCGCGCAAAAGAAGACGTACTTACAGAAGAATTAAACAGCTATCAGGCATACATCACCGCGGATGATGAGACGGCATACAATGATCTGGTCGCAAATTTTGAGGCGATTAAAAATACGATTGCCAATATGATGGCGCTCTCTGCTGACAATCAGAATGAGGCCGCTTTTGCTCTGGCCAATACAGAGCTGAAAAACGAAACGGATGCCATGAACGCAGATATTGCTACATTGATTGATAATTCCAAGCAGGCTTCCGCAGATGCAAGAAAATCTCTGCAGGCGGTATATGCGCAGGCGATGGGACTTGACATTATGATTATGCTCCTTGGAGTTGTGGCACTTGCAGCTGCTATTCTGGCAATTCAAAGAAAGGTGCTGACACCGATCGCAAAAACCGAGAAATCCCTGTCTGCGATCATGAAAGATATAGATGAACGGCAGGGCGATCTGACCAAACGTATCAGGGTGTACGGCAATGACGAGATCGGAGCATTGGGAAAAGGAATCAATGCGTTTATTGAACGTCTGCAGAATATTTTAAAAACAGTGACCGATAGCTCGCTTCAGATGAACGGGATCGCGGTTGAGGTCAGCGGCAGTCTGGAAAAATCCAACGGAAGCGTCATGGAACTGACAGCTGTGACAGAAGAGCTGGCAGCGACGATGAGCGAGGTGGGACGCAATACCGGTCTCATCAATGACAAGACCACAAGTGTACAGAGAGATGTCAGCCAGATCGCAACACGAACCGTTGAGATTGGTACGTATTCCAAAGAAATGAAAGATCATGCAGACCGCTTAGAGACCACAGCGCGTTCCAATATGAATCAGACCAGTCGCAAGGTGGCTCAGATTCTGGAAGTTTTAAACGAGGCGATCCGGGAGAGTGAGAGCGTTCAGCAGGTGAATAATCTGACCGATGATATTTTAAATATTGCGACACAGACGAACCTGCTATCACTCAATGCATCCATTGAGGCAGCAAGAGCAGGAGAGGCAGGAAAAGGATTCGCGGTTGTGGCAACAGAGATTGCGCATCTGTCTAACTCCAGCCAGGAAGCCGCAAACCGCATTCAGGAGATCAACCAGCAGGTGATCACCGCTGTGGAAAATCTGGCAGAGCAGGCTACCGATCTGGTCAATTATATGAAGGAATCGATCCTGCCGGATTTCGAGTCCTTTGTGACGGCGGGTGTGGAATATCGCAAAAATGCCACATTTGTTGAAAAAGCAATGGAAGAGTTTGTCACCAAAACAGATCGCTTAAATGACAACTTTAACGAGATCGCAGAATCCATTGAGTCCATCACGCGGGCTATTGACGAAGGTGTTGAGGGTGTCAACGGTACAGCCAATAGTATGCAGACCCTTGCCATCGAGATCGACGGTGTATCCAACAAGATGGATGAGAACCAGCAGATCGCAGGTTCACTCAAGGCGGAGACGGAGATCTTTGTAAATCTATAACAGATGGTGCATATGCTTATGAGATCTCTCCCCTTTGGGGAGAGATCTTAGTGTTGTATCACTATGAATATGCCTCGCCTTACTCCTTCACCGTGCACTCATCCAGCGTCTGACTGATCGCATTGAGCAGCAGAGAGGAGGTATACTGACTCTCCGCATCAAAGGATAGATCTGTGAGGGATTGTTTCTCGACGATCTGGTCGCGCAATTCCTCCAGAGATGGCGACAACAACGGATACATGACTGCTACCGAATCCTCTAAATTGACAAAGGAGATATCCTTGATCTGGTCCTTGTCGACGACAACCTGTAGTTCGATCTCATTCCCGGCAAGCTCTAACGAGCGATGATAGACTCCCGGCGCGTAAAGCTGTGAAATGGTCTCGGCAGTTTGTTTATTACCCCTGCCGAACATCGAAAAAAGCAGAATGCCCAGTATGATTGCCAGTGCAAGGAAGATCGCTGTATAAACCAGCTCCTTCATATGTAATACAAGAATTTTTGTCTGATTGCTCATAGATTTCCTCCTGGTTATAGACATGCAGCAGGCGTTACCCTGTGAAAGTCCTATTTAATATAGCTTATGAAAGAATTTGAAAAATATGAAAAATATGAAAAAACAGATTGGATTTGTCCAACATTTGTCTGTTTTGATGATGTAGAATAAAAAAATAATGGAACAATGATCGAATCATAAGAAGGGAGAATCATTATGGGTGGAGAACCAAACGGATTACAGGCTAATCAGGATAAACAAAGGTCAAAAAGTATCTATAAAACACAAACTTCGGAAATGGAAAAACGTGTAGGTACCATCGACACGGCAAGAACTGTCAATACAGAAGAAAAAAGTTATGCAAAAGAGACTGTGTTTGAGATCAAAGGCGAACCGGTAGAGAAGGTGGATCTGCTGAAAAAAGAACCGTCCACACAAAACGAAAGTCATGAGGAAAGCGAAGCGCACAGATGGTCAGCAGCTTCCATGCCGGATTTTCAGTTAGATCAGAGACGAAAAAGTATCTTGCAGGGCAGTCCACTGCCGCCGGAAGAAAAAAAGAAGTCTACCAATGATAATGAGCAGATGCAGAAAATGATAAACAGCCGCACGGTCGATGATAAGACGCTGCTTAAGCAAAGCAACGAGAAATTAAGACAACTGACAGACAAGTTGCTTGGTGATCGCCGAAGTGCCAGCGATTCATTCGAAAGGGTGCGTAGAGTAATGTCTACATTGACTACACTGTCCATAATCGCTGAAAATCCGGAAGATGTTCAGTTGGCTGACCAATTTGCGGAGCAGTATGAGCATGCTTATCAGGAAGCAGTGTATGCGGTCGAACAATATCTGCAGTCCCATGCATCATGGAGAAAAACCTATAAAGGGTGGCAACGAAAAAAATGGATGAAACAACTGCAGGAAACATTGCTGGGACACGTCGATTTCGCAACAGATATTGTTTCCAGGTATACGAAAACCGAGCAGTTTCAGGATGCGGTGGAAGCAGAAAGCGAACAGTCCAAGGAGCAGTCTGTTGCCACACAGTTGGAAAATGAAATACCAAGCAACGTGCAGGTGGGTCAACAAAACAAGTCGAATATGACGCAACAACAAGAGCTGACTCCGATAGAAGAACTGGAGCAATATTGTATCGAATTGTCGGAGCAGAAAAATCCGACTACGAAGCAGAAACATCTTCTGAAATTGATGCTGAATTTCATGGAGCTTGAGGATCGCGAGCCACAGAACAGAGTGCGTCGTATCAATCTGTTTTGGACAATCAATAATATGTTTCTGGCACAGAACAATGGCAAACTATGCGGCGTGATGGATCGACTGCGTGTAGATATGGGGATGAGTCAGGAAGAGATCAATGCGCAGCAGAATCTGCCCAGTCTGGACAAGAATGTGGAATTTGTCGGAAACTTTACGAGGATTCCGGAAACTGCGCATTGGGTCGGAAATTCAGAATCTTTGGAAACTTGTCAAATCGCTTATCCGGAGCAGCTGAATGAGCAAGGCAAGAGATATCTTCAAAACAGGATTCACGCAGCCAAGCGTATGGAGGCGTTGGAGGCAAATAAGACAAATGTGACGCCACCGCCTTGCACGGTTTACCTGAACGGAAAAGAACAAGATCCGGCTTTGATTGACAAGAAAAACATGGATCAATATAAATTTATTCTGGAAGATGTGCATCAGGCAAATTTTCAGACACATGGCAATAGTTGCTGGTCAGCCGCAACGGAAAATCTGTTCCGACAGAGAGGTGTTTTTATCCATCAGGCGGATATCCGTAGTTATCGTGACAGTGAAATGTATGATGGTTGGATCGAGGCTCTCAAGGGCGACAATACGCATGAGATACATGGGATCCGGCATCTGGTTGGAAAAGTGATGAAGAATACGATGCTCCGTTCCAGACAGTTTAGAGGGGTTGAAGATGAAAATCAATACTTTTCTAAGGTTCGACAGAACAAGCTGAAGCTGCAATTAAAGAACACGATTCGGGAAGCCATTATCGGTGAGCATAGTGCAATCGCAATCTGTTTCGGAATCCACTACCGGACCATTGTAGGTATTGAAGGGGATAAAGTGTATTATAAGGATTCATTACGTTCTCATTCCGCATATCCGGACGAGACACATGAAACGACAATTGATGCGATCATCGATGAAGCGCGGGTGAAGCGTGAATTTGCGGGTAAAGATAAGGGTAAAAATGTCTATACATTTCCGATTGAATTGTTCTGGATGAAGGATATTCCGGCAGGAACAGATATTGCCAAGGAGTATCAGGGTAAGATCGATAAAACTATGTCAGTAAAAAAAGACAATCAGGGCAGGTTGTACTTATCACATGAAAACCCTGATAAAATCGAGAAGGATCAGACGACAGTCTGCATCCAGCCTGAGAGTAGGCTTCAAGGAGAGAACCAGCCGGCAGTTGTTAACAGGGATTATGTTCCGCGTGTGATATCATAAGCCTCCGGCGGATTGCAGAGGTGCGCAGAAGAAGTATGTCATGCTTGGCATGACAATCCTTGCAGCAAGTACGTCAAGGCGTACTTGAACGATGTGAATAGGTAGCGTCGGCCCATTTGCTGAAAGAAAATTTTGGAATGGACCGATGTTCTGGTGAGGTGAAATATATATGGAAGAATTGACGAACAACGAGGAATACAGACATGTGCGTATCCTTTTGGATGAGGAACAACAAAGGGAGCTCCTGCCGGCAGAGAGGCTGCAGGAGTGGCAAGGAAAAAAATTGATTTTTTTCGGCTCGAAGGGTGAATTTGGTCAATTGGTGGCGTTGGCTGTATTTTCAGTGTCTGTGGTCCACGGTGAAGAGATGGAACTGGAATACATAGAAGTAGCAATGGAGTGTCAGGGAGAAGGGCTGGCGCAGCAGCTCCTTGATTTTTGCGCATCCTCCTTCAAAAATAGCGGTATCCGGAGCATTTATGTAAAATGCGTGGCAAGTATGGACAAGGTTGCCGGATGGTATGATTTTTTCAGAAAGGGAAAATTTATGCCGGTTTTGTGTTGCGGGCACCAATTGACCTATGATGTTGGCGATCTTAGAACCTGCGAATTGATGCGCTACGGCACAGATCTGATGGGGATATTCGGTACGAAACTCAGAAAATATGAGATACATATGGATACGCTGGTGAAACAGTTTTTGCAGCAGCATAAAGGCTTTCTGATCAGACAGGGCGCATATGATCCACAGTATAGTCGTATCTGCTGGGATGAGGATCAGGTCAAAGGTGTCGTTTGTCTCAAGCAGATGGATGAGAAAACCGTGGTCATGACAGGGTGTTGTGTCGAGACAGACGGCAATGGGAAATATCTGTATGCGGCACTTTTGTACTCGGCACTGCGGGAACTGTGTGCGGTAGTGGACGATGATGTGAGATTTGTTCTGCAACTGTATCGACCGGTGTATTACGCTTTGGTAAAGAAGATGCTTGGTGAGCCAGGCCGTGATCTGATTGTTCAGGAATACGTGCGCAAGCTTGCCTGAGAAAACAATGGAAGTATACGAACTGATGCTGATGTCCCGATCTCGTTTCTTTTCTATATGAATTGGCGCATATACCCTGGGAATGAATCGGGATATTGGTCGTTCTCATATGACTTTGAAAAAAATATGAAAAAAAATTAAAATTTTCTTGACATAACAGCTTGGGCATAGTATATTAATACATGTGCTAAGCAACAGTTCAACAAAATAAGAAATGCGATAGTGGCGTAGTTGGTAACGCGCGACCTTGCCAAGGTCGAGACCGCGGGTTCGAGCCCCGTCTATCGCTCTCGAAAGTCCTCGGAAACGCTTTTAGATAGCGGGTTCGGGGGTTTTTTTGTATCGGGCTGTTTTTTTCAATTTTTTAGTATTATTGGGTAGTCGGCAACGCATCATTTGGTATAATGATACTATCAGAGAATAAAGCGGATTTTTTGCGGGAGGTGGCACATGGCAAGAAACGTAGCGATCGGAATCCAACAATTTGATACATTGATCGAAAGGAAATGCTTTTATGTAGATAAGACGGATTTTATCCGGGAATGGTGGGAGAGCGGCGATGATGTGACGCTGATCACCCGCCCGCGTCGTTTTGGAAAAACACTGAACATGAGCATGACGGAGCAGTTTTTCTCCGTGGATTATGCAGATCGGGGAGATCTGTTTGAGGGATTGTCCATCTGGGAGGATGAGAAGTACCGGGCATTGCAGGGAACCTATCCGGTGATCAGTCTGTCCTTTGCGAATGTGAAGGAGAGAGACTATCAGACGACCCGAAAGAAAATCTGTCAGTTGTTGACGGAGTTATATATTAACCATTCGTATTTGTTGGAAAGTGAAACTTTAGACGAAGGTGACAGGACATTTTTCAGACGTGTGACAGTAGATATGGATGATGTAGATGCTACAATGGCGATTCATTATCTGGCAAAGTTCATGTATCTGCATTATGGCAAGAAGGTCATTATTTTATTAGACGAGTATGACACACCAATGCAAGAAGCATACGTAAATGGTTACTGGGATGAACTGGTTGCCTTTACCAGAAGTATGTTTAATTCTGCATTCAAGACCAACCCGTGGCTGGAGCGTGCCATCATGACAGGTATCACACGGGTCAGCAAAGAGTCCATCTTTTCTGATCTGAACAATCTGAAAGTGGTGACAACTACTTCTGACGAATATGCGACATCCTTTGGTTTTACGGAAGAAGAGGTATTTGCTGCTTTGGATGAATGTGGACGTTCAGAGGAAAAGCAGCAGGTGAAGCGGTGGTATGACGGTTTTATTTTCGGAACGCATGCGGACATTTATAATCCATGGTCGATCCTGAATTTTTTAGACACCGGAAACTTTACTACCTATTGGGCAAACACCAGCTCCAACAGCCTGGTAGGAAAGCTCCTGAGGGAAGGAAACCGGGGCATCAAGGAGAAATTCGAAACACTGATCCGGGGAGAGAGCATCCGGTCAGAGATCGATGAACAGATTGTGTTTAACCGTCTGGATGGCAGTGAGAAGGCGGTGTGGAGTCTGCTTCTTGCAAGCGGATATTTAAAGGTCCTGTCAAGGCAAAGTTATCAGGAGATACCGGACGGTGCGGAGCCGATGTATGAACTTGCGATCACGAATCGTGAGGTATCGTTGATGTTCCGCGGCATGGTACGCGACTGGTTTTCTAGATCGGAGCAGGAGTATAATGGCTTTATTCAGGCACTGCTGCTTGGTGATATCGATGCCATGAATGACTATATGAATGATGTTGCGCTCAATCTGTTCAGTTATTTCGATACCGGAAAGCGTCCCGGAAGGGAGAAGCCGGAGATCTTTTATCACGCGTTTGTGCTGGGGCTGATGGTAGATATGCAAAGGGATTATGTGGTGACATCCAATCGGGAGAGTGGATTTGGCCGGTATGATGTGATGCTTGAGCCCCGTGAGAAAGGAAAAAATGCCTACATTCTGGAGTTCAAGGTGTTCAATGCCCGCAGAGAGCAGTCGATGGAGGACACCGTGCGTGCCGCTCACGCTCAGATCGAGGAAAAACAGTACGCCGCGCAGCTGATCGCGCGCGGCATCCCGAAAGAGCACATTCGAAGCTACGGCTTTGCATTTGAGGGAAAAAAAGTGCTGATCGGGTAAAATCTGTCCCGCCAACCGAGAACTACACGATTCCGGTGAAAAATGAGAATACGGTACAGGTGGATGCAGAGATCACCGGCGGAACGGCAAATGTATCTGAGATCACAACCGATACGATTGAAAAAGTAGTCAATAACACCGATAAGGAATCAAAGGTGGACACCATCACCATTGACCTGTCCGGCGCAAAGCAGGAAGTCACGGGTGTCAAGCTGTCCAAGACGACCGTGGAGACATTGGCGAAGGCGACTGCGGAAGAGGGCAACGGCATTGCGACGGCAACCATCGAGCTGTCAAAAGCAACTGTCGTATTGGATAACAAGACACTGGAGACTCTGGTCGAGCAGGCAAAGGGTGCGCAGATCGAGCTGGTGGTAGCTGACACGCAGCAGCAGAAACTGAATACCGCTCAGCAGGCCACATTGAATGAGTATCAGGTAGCAACCACCTTTGAGGCATACTTTACCAGTGACGGAGAACGGATCCATGATTTCAACGGCGGAAAGGCAGTCGTATCCATCAAATTTACACCGGAGGCAGGAAAAGACAGTAGCTACTATCATCTGGTCTACGTGGCAGATGACGGAAAGCTGACCCGCTACAAGACCAAGTACCAGAGTGGCAAGTTGATGTTTACGACAACGCACTTTTCTGATTATGCGGTTATCTATGACACCAGTGAGAAGAACGAGACCGATGTAGCCGACGGTGATGATGGCACAGACACGAACGTGACGATCGATACGTCCTATCGCAAGCTGCGTCTGCGTGCCACCAAGAGTGCCGGGACCACAAACGTGCTGAAATGGAACAAAGTCGCAGACGCGGACGGATATGTCATATACGGAAACCTGTGCAACACCAGGGGCAAGACCTACAAGTTGGTGAAACAGGTGACCATCAAGGATAACGCGACAACCTCATGGATTGACACAAAACTTGCAAGCGGCACCTATTACAAGTACTGCATCAAGGCATATAAGCTGGTAGACGGCAAGAAAGCATGGATCGCCAAGTCCAAAGTCGTACATTCCACCACCACCGGCGGCAAGTACGGCAACGCGGCGTCCGTCAAAGTCAACAAGACCGCTGTCTCTCTGGCAGTCGGAAAGACCTTTACGATGAAGGCAGAGCAGATCGTCAAAGACCTGCCGATCAAGAAGCATGCGGCGATCAAGTACGAGAGCAGCAACAGCAGGGTGGCATCCGTGACGAGCAAGGGTGTGATCAAAGCCAAAAAGAAAGGCAGCTGCTACATCTACGTATATGCCCAGAACGGCATGTACAAGAGAGTCAAAGTTACGGTAAAATAAAAGTTTTATTTTAAACAGAAAACTGCTATACTAATCCCAAAAGGCATTGGTATGGCAGTTTTTTTTGTGCCGGAAATGACGAAGGAGTTGGTTGCATGCAGAGTATCGGATTTATTTTGCTGGGGTATCTGTCGGGGAGCGTGTTGTATGCCCGTATCTTTGCCCGGTTATTTGGAAAAGAAAAGATGTTGGAAAGGAGCCGCGACAAAAATCCCGGAACGGCCAATGCATTTATGTACGGTGGATTCTGGTGCGGACTTTTGACGTTGCTTTGTGATATGGGAAAAGGATTTTTGCCGGTCTTTTTCTTTTTTCGGACCGGCGGTGAGCTGCGGCCGAGCGTGCTTGAAACTTCATTGGTCATCGCGGCTCCGGTAGTGGGACATGTATTTCCGCTGCTTTATCGGTTTCGGGGAGGAAAAGGAATTGCCACGACCTTCGGCTCGCTGCTTGGATTGTTCCCGGTACTAAAGCCTTCGCTGATACTGGCGGTCTTCTTTCTGTTCTTCTCTCTGATCCTGCGCGTCAGCCCGCATTTTTACCGGACCTTGATGGCGTATGTCTGCGCACTGTTCTATATGTCCTGGAAGATCGAATGGCAGGCGGTCACGATTGGCTTTGCGGTGATCACGCTGGTCATCTGTATCCGCATGCTGGCAAGTACAGAGGAAAGGGAAAAAATGAAGGTGACTTTGTTATGGATGCATTGATTTTATCCTGCGGTACGGGTGGAGGACACAATTCTGCCGGGAAAGCATTATTAGAGGAGCTGGACAGACGGGGGCATCATGTCACGATGTTAAACCCTTATAATTTGAAGAGCAAAAAGCTGTCACGTGGAATCGACCGTACTTATATCTCGACAGTGCAGCATATGCCGGATGCTTTTGGTGCCATTTATAAAATCGGAAATCTGTACCGGCGGCTGCCTTTTCGCTCGCCGGTATACTTTGTAAATCACGGGATGGAGACTGTGATGCAGGAGTATTTCGAGGAGCATCCGGTGGATATTGTCCTGATGCCGCATCTTTTCCCGGCAGAGATCATGACCAACATGAAACTGCATGGAAGGAACATTCCGAAGACGATGTTTATTGCTACGGATTATGCGTGTATTCCGTTTACAGAGGAGACGGCATGCGATGCTTATGTGATCCCATCACCGGATCTGACAGAGGAATTTACGGGAAAAGGGATTCCAAAAGAAAAACTCTTTCCACTGGGGATTCCTGTGAGCAGCCGCTTTTCATCGGATCAATCCCGCGAACAGGCGAAGAAACATCTGGGACTCGACACCGAAACAAAATACATTCTGGCAGCCGGTGGCAGTATGGGCGGCGGCAGGATCGAGCAGACGATCCTGGCACTGAGCGAACACTTTTCAGAGCAAAGGGATGTGGCATTGCTTGTCATCTGTGGCAGCAATCAGAAATTGTATCAGCGGTTGCGGGAGCAGGATTTGCCCGGAGTCGTATTGCTGGAACATACGGATGTCATGGAAACCTATATGAGAGCGAGTCACCTGTTTATCACGAAGCCGGGAGGATTGTCCTCCACGGAGGCTGCCGCAAGTCAGGTACCGGTCATACATACCGCTGCGATTCCCGGATGTGAGAGTCAGAACGCCCGGTATTTTGCGTCACACGGCATGAGTGTATGGGCGAAGACGACAGATGAGATGCTTCGTATGGCAGATCAGCTTCTGACCGGTGATGAACTGGCAAAAAATATGATCGAATGCCAGAGACGCGGGATCGATCCGGACGCAGCAGCTCACATCTGTGATCTGGCGGAACAACTGTAAAGGTGACTGATTTTGTCACGATATAATCATATATTAATAGTGATAAGAATTGATTGCATATATTTTCGAATACAGAAAGAAAAGAGGAATGAAAATGGTGAATGAGCAGATATCCATCGGAACACAAAACAGATCAAACCACAGATCAAATCGTAGAAGGAAATATGACAGACCTGTTCCATATCTTTTTTTGGCGATGGTGTTGATGCTGGTGCTGACGCTGGTGCTGATTCTGATCGGACTGTCCGTGGGCAGAGAGAAAGAAGTGGAAGTTGTTTCTTCGGTTATGCCGGGAGTCGATATTCGGGCAAACTGGGATGAGAATACGAAAACTTTGACAGTGAATGGATCCGGCACTGTGGATGAATCAGATGTAGGGGCAATCAATGCGGGTAGTGATCGTGACTGGGATTATATAAAGAAGAATGCTGAGAATATCGTCTTTGGCGATGGGGTGGAAGGTGTGAAGGGATTTAGCAATATGCCAAAGCTTACAACGGTACAGTTCAATAATCCCGATGTAGAACTGGATCCTGATGCTGCGTTCAAAAATATTCCAAAGTTAGAAAGTGTCATTCTGCCGCCCGGTGTGACTGATGATGTACAAGCAAACATAATGGATGCAATAAACACGAATGCGGGTGTTGCTGTTGTTGAGAAGAAAACGGAAATTGACTATCAGGCTGCATTAGATCAGTTGTGGGAGCAGGTACGTACCTATTATCAGAATCAGGAACTGAATGAAGCACCGGATAAGAAGAGAGTAGAAGAGTCTTTGATCGATTTGTTTTATCGTATGTCAGAGCTGTCAGATAATATTTTTTCGGAGTTTTCTCTAGCTGTTTCAGATCCCGAAGTGACTCAGAAGGCGACGACCCGGCAATACGGAACAGTGACATATACATTGTCACATATTACTGCGAAATATAATGATGGTCAGTCATCGGTAACAACCAACGGAGAACTATCATTAACGTTAAAAAAGAAAGAAGACAGGTCATATAAGGTAATCGTGGAAGGTGGGACGATTGATGGCGTATCGGCATCATCAAAAAGCTATTTGTTGTCGGAAATAGAAGCCAGTCAAGAAGGATCTTTGCCGATCACTTTCACATCCGAAAGTAAAAAGGAGAAAGGCTTATCTTATGATGGATGGACAGTAGAACCGAATACGGTGAAACTGTCATCCGTAACAGATACCACAGGAAACAGAAAAACCGGTAGTGGGACATTGACATTGACAGAAGATTCACCATCTCTCATCCGTGTGACTGCAAACTATAAGACGAGTTCTCAACAGACATCGGACTTGGATAAGTTATTTGATTATCTGAAAAAGTTAACAGCGGCAGAAGGTGATTCCGGTAATACCGGTGGTGGAAGTAATGCCGGTGGTGGAAGTAATGCCGGTAGTGGAAGTAATGCCGGTGGTGGAAGTAATACCGGTGGTGGAAGTAATACTGGTGGTGGAAGTAACACCGGCGGCGGAAGCAACACCGGCGGTGGCGGTGCTGCGACCACACCAACTACACCAAATGATCCTGAGAAGCCCGCGGACACGGCCGGAACAGAGAACGACACCGTTGCGAACCGTGTCATTGACGATGATATGGTAGATCTTCCGGAAGTAGAAGAAGATGAGGTGGTCAGCTATGAGCTGTTTCAGCTGCATCTGAGCAGATCCGACGACACAAGTATTGGTCTCGGATGGAATCAGATTCCGGCCGCATCAGGCTATGACTTGTACAGCGCGTGCTACAACACAGAGACGAAGAAGTATGAGAACATACAGATCAAGACTTTGAATGCGCCTACAATGACTGCATGGATATGCGAAAAACTGAAGAAGAACACGAACTATAAATTTATCGTGCGCGCATATAAGATCAAAAACAAAAAGAAGGTCTACCTTGCGAGATCCAGAGCTGCCCTTGTATCCACCGGAGGCGGCGGGTATAGCTCTATTCAGGCTGTGACCGTAGACAAACCACAGGTAACGCTCGGTATCGGAAGGACATCGGTCATTCAGGCGACCGTTGCTGCAGGAGGGCAGGAGATCCGTCCACTCTACGACCTTCGCTTTGAATCTACAGATTCTGAGATAGCAACGGTAAGCAGCAACGGAGAGATCACAGCAGAGAAAAGCGGCACCTGTACGGTTTATGTGTTCACGCAGCACGGTCTGTACACCACGGTAGAGGTGACCGTCAAATAAAAACATTTTTTTGCGAAACATTCACTCAAAAACAGTCATGCAGATATCTGTACCGACCCCCAAAAGTTAGATCTAAAATCTAACGATTGGAGGTCGGTATTTTTATGGCTAAGTACAGCTACGAATTTAAGAAAAAAATTGTTGATGCCTATTTAAGAGGTGAAGGAGGATATAAATATCTTTCATCCGTCTATGGACCACATAAAAAAGATATACAAAAATGGGTCAATAACTACCAGTCCTTTGGCGATGAAGGCTTAATGAGGTCTCGACAGCAAAAAAAGTATTCTTTCAAAAAGAAACTTTCTGTGGTAGAGTTTTATCTATCAAATGAGATTTCATATCAGGAGTTGGCTGTTCAAGAAGGCATAACTAATCCAAGTATGATTGCTTTATGGGTTAATCGCTTTCGTGCAGCGGGTCCTGATGCTTTGAAACCTCATAAGAAAGGTCGGAAGAAAACATTGGACAAACCTAAAATAGAATCCCAAACTCAGCAAACAGAAGAAAGAGCTGTTGATACCAGTGCTGAACATGTGAAAGAACTAGAAGACGAACTTCTTAAGTTAAGAATTGAGAATGCCTTTTTAAAAGAACTGAGGAGGCTGCGTTTAGAGGACGAGGCAAAAATGAGAGAACGGCGCTCGTCATCAACAGCCTCCGAAGAGAATTCAAACTAAAAGACCTTCTCTCGTATACTGGTATGCCAAAAGCAACATATATGTATTGGCAAAAGAGATTTGATAGAGAAAATCCTGACAGAGAAATCGAAGAAAAAATTCAAGAAATTCGTACTGAAAATAAAGATTATGGATATCGTAGAATACTTGGAGAACTTCGAAATCAAGGATATACTATCAACAAAAAGAAAGTTCAGAGAATAGTTCAAAAACTTGGATTACAAGTGACATCCTATACCCGAAAGAGCAGGAAATACAGTTCTTATAAGGGTAAAGTTGGTACAGTAGCGCCTAATCGTATAAAAAGACGCTTTAATACGCATATCCCTCATCAAAAGATTACTACTGATACTACAGAGTTTAAGTACTATGAGATTGATTCCAAAGGACATATGACAATGCATAAGCTTTATCTAGATCCATTTATGGATATGTGTAATGGAGAAATACTCAGTTACGGAATCGATAAGAAACCTTCTGCCAAGAATGTGATGGATGCTTTGGATAAAGCTATTGAAATCACTTCAGACTGTCCATACAGAAGAACATTTCATTCTGATCAAGGTTGGGCTTATCAGATGAAGGCATACTCACACAGGCTAAAAGAAGAACGAATATTTCAAAGTATGTCCAGAAAAGGGAACTGTCTTGATAACTCAATCATGGAAAACTTCTTTGGATTACTTAAACAGGAAATCTATTATGGTGTTGTTTATTACAGTTATGAAGAATTAAAATCAGAAATAGAGCGATATGTAAAGTATTACAATGAACAAAGAATTAAAGAGAAACTAGGATGGCTAAGCCCTGTCCAATACAGACTTCGCCTCTTGGCTGCATAAAAATAGCGTAGCAGC